>DASYKU010000089.1 GCA_035995165.1 Mycobacteriales bacterium | reverse complement strand
ACACCGCCAGCGACGCGGCCCGCGTCATCACCCTCGCACCGTAGCCATCACTGAACCCGTCGACGCCGGGGGGCACAACCGCCCCCTGGCGTCTCGGCTCGTCGCCCGAGCCGGAACGCGAGACCGTGACCGATCATCCCGTGGCGATGTCCAAGCTGAGGCATCAATCGGTCGGACGAGCACGCCGACGGGTGAACTGAGACCAGCAGCTGCGGGCGACGGCTGGCTGCGCGCATCGGTGCTGGTGGGACCGAGCCGCCTGTCGGGATCGAACCGACGACCTGCCGCTTACAAGGCGGCTGCTCTTCCGACTGAGCTAAGGCGGCGTCGGTGGCGATGGTACGGGGGTTCACGCGGTCGGGGGATCGGGGCTTGAAGGCGGCCGCGGAGCGGGTAGGACATCGGTGCACGGGGACGGCGGTGGAGGGCGTACGTGCGTCGGATGGTGGGGATCGTCGCGATCGCGGTGGCGCTGGGGACGGCGACCGGCTGCGAGGGCTTCGAGCTGCCCGCGGGCGGCGCGACGGCGGGTGCCGGTGGGCCGACCGCGACGGGAAGTGCGCCGGTGGCGAAGGTGCCGGCCCGGGACGTCGCCTCGGCCAAGGTCCAGCTGGCCCGCCTCGGCGTCGCGAACCCGAGGGAGGGCGGCTACGAGCGGACCCGCGACTTCGGCCCGGCCTGGTCGGTCGACGTGAACCACAACGGCTGCGGCACCAGGGACGACATCCTGCGGCGGGACCTGGCGAAGGTGCAGCTTCGCGGGCGGTGCACGGTCGTCGCCGGCGTGCTCGCCGACCCGTACACCGGGACGACGGTGAGCTTCACGAAGGCCAAGGCGACCGCGGTGCAGATCGACCACGTGGTGCCGCTGGGCGCGGCGTGGACCCGCGGGGCCCGGGACTGGCCGCAGGACGAGCGCGAGCGCTTCGCCAACGACCCGCTGAACCTGCTCGCCACCTCGGCCAGCGCCAACGAGAGCAAGAGCGACCGGGGGCCGGCGGAGTGGCTGCCCCGCACGGCCTACCGCTGTGCGTACGCGGTCCAGTGGATCCGAGTGTCCACAAGCTACAAGCTCGCGCTCACCCCACCGGACAAGTCCAGCCTGACGACCCTGCTGGGACGGTGTTGAGTCGGGCGTCCACAGTGGACGCCCGACCCGAACAGCTCAGCGGATGATCGTGCCGGCCGTACTGATCCTCGCCTTGATCGCGTTGGAGAACGCCTGCACCTCGCCGTAGACGCCGGGGAAACCGGGCCGGGCGCAGCCGTTGCCGTAGGAGACGATGCCGACCTCGCGGATCGCCCCGGTGGACAGCGTCTTGATCATCGGACCACCGGAGTCGCCCTGGCAGGTGTCGACGCCGCCCTGGGCCAGGCCGGCGCAGATCTCCGTCGCCGGCGCCAGCTCACCCGGGTACGAGGTCGCGCAGGAGGCGTCGGTGACGAACGGCACCGTGGCTTTCCGCAGCGTCGCCGACTGCGGACCGCCCTCGCGCGTCGCACCCCAGCCCATGACCGTGAAGTTGCCGGTGTTGAGGGAGGTGTCGCCCTGGGTGGCGAGCGTCAGCGGCGCCGTGGCCGGCGCGGAGGCGAGCTCGATGAGGGCCCAGTCGAACGTCCCGGTCGTCGCGTACTGCGGGCTGCGGAAGACGTACGTCGAGCGGATGGTCTGACCGACGGCCGTGTTGTTCAGGTTGGCCCGGCCGATCGTGGCCGTGATGCTCGTGTTGACGCCGGTCCGGGTCACGCAGTGGGCCGCGGTGAGCACGATCCGCGCGGCGACGACCGCGCCGCCGCAGCCCATCGAGAGCCGCGCCATCCAGGGGAACTCGCCCTGCGCCGCGTTCGTGCCGCCGACCACCGAGGGACTCGGTCCGATCGGCGCCGCGTCCGCCGCCGGTGCCGTGGCCACCGCCACCGAGACCGCCAGGGCGGCGCCGACCAGCGCGGCACCCCACCTCCGAGCGTTCATCCCGTACCTCCCCTTGAGGGCCTGATTGGTTCCGCTTGACCGGAACCGTACGGGCATTCGGCTGATCGAAATCAGAGCCGTTTGGGTGAGGTGTAGTCGGTCGATCACTGACGGGGGGAGCCGGTGCTGTTCCGCACGACCAGCTCGGTCGGCAGCAGCACGTGCCGGGCCGCGGGCCGCGCGCTCTCGTCCAGCAGCAGCCGCCCGGCGACGCGGCCCTTCTCCAGCATCGGCTGGCGGACCGTGGTCAGCGAGCTCGCCGACGCCGCGGGGACGTCGTCGAAGCCCGTCACCGACAGCTCCCGCGGCACCCGCATCCCACGCCGGCCGGCCACCGCCAGCGTCGCCAGCGCGAACACGTCGGTGGTGCACGCGAGCGCGGTGAGATCCGGGTGCCGGTCCAGCAGCGCGGCCGCGCCGTCCTCGCCGGCCCAGGAGGTGTTGTCGAACCGCTCCTCGACCGGCACCGTCGCCCAGTCCACTCCGGACTCGGCGAGCCCGGCGGCCAGCCCGGCCAGCCGGGCCTTGACCACCGCGTACGGACAGCGGCTCTGCCGGTCGGCGTCGGCCGGGCCGTCGCTGCGGTCGGTGCCGAGGCGGTTCGCGACCACGCCGACCCGGCGGTGGCCGAGCGCGCCCAGGTGCCGCCCGAGCTGGGCCGCGGCCGCGTGGTCGTCCAGCCCGACGAAGTCCACTCCGGACAGTCCCACCGGCTGGTCGACGACGACGCTGGCGATGGGCCGCTCCAGCACCGCCGTGACGTACGGGTCGCCGGCCGGCATCGAGTAGACGACGAAACCGTCGACCGCGGCGCCGTAGACGAGCTTGGGGTCGGCGGTGTCGGCGGGCGCGGCCGGCACCAGCAGCAGGCCGGTGCCCTTCTCCTCGCAGGCGAGCCCGAGTCCCTCCAGGAACGCGACCGCGGCCGGGTCCCGGAACGCATAGGACAGACCCTCGGTGAAGATCAGTCCGATCGCGCCGGCCTTGCGGGTGCGCAGGCTGCGCGCCACCGGGTCCGGCCCGGGGTAGCCGAGCCGCCGCGCCGCCTCGAGGATCCGCTGCCGCAGCTGGGGGGAGAGCTGGTCGGGTCGGTTGTAGGCGTTGGAGACGGTGGTCCGGGAGATGCCGAGCTCCGCGGCCAGGGAGGCGAGCGTCGCGGGACGGCGGGCCCGCCCACGTCGTATAGATGCCGCCACCGGCACACCGTATCCGCCGGATCTGCCGAGGTGGGCGGGCGTGCCGATACCGTTATGCAGGCAAGTCTGCCGTTGCGGGGAGCGATCGCGTGCACCGGCTCGCACCGGGACGGGGACGCGTCGGGTACGTTCCCGATCGGGGCGTTCCGGGCATCGCTGTGACGTTGTTTGACACCGGCGTCCGCGGACCGCAAGCTGACCGACGACAACCGAATCATGCACGTCCGTGGGGGAAGTCCGGTCCGAATCCGGCGCTGACCCGCAACGGTGGGCCGATCCTCGCGGATCGGCGAGCCCGATCACCCATGGCCGTGCCGTCTCCCCCATCCCGTCGAGGTCTGCGGGACGGAGCCCGGGACGTCGGCGCACGGTGAGCTGACGAGCTCGCGGGCGCGGGGCGGACCAGGCGCCGCCGCGCGGACCGCCCCGAAAGGCGGCCCGAAGAGTGGCCCGGTCCCGACTGCTCGCTGTGCTCGCCTTCCTCTGCTCGTTCCTCGTGATCGCCGCCCCGGCCGCGCAGGCGGCGCCGACGACCGACCCGGCCGACGCGGCCGCGGGCTGGCTGGCCGGGCGGCTGACCGACGGCAGCCACTTCGTCCAGGACTTCGGCGACGCGGGCGTGTTCCCCGACCAGGGCCTGACGCTGGACGCGGTCCTCGCCTTCGCGGCCGCCGGATCGGGCGGGACCAACGCCACCGCCGGCATGGCCTGGCTGGCCCAGGGGACGACCCTGGTCGACTACGTCGGCGACGGGACCACGTTCTCCGACATCGGCGCGCTGGCCAAGGTCGCGTACGCGGCCGAGGTCACCGGTGGCGACGGGCACTCCGTGGCCGGGATCGACGTGCTCGGCCGGTTGTCCGCGCAGCTGACCGCGAGCGGCCGGTTCTCCAACGTGCCCGCGGAGGCGGACAACAGCAACGCGTTCGGGCAGGCCCTCGCGCAGCTGGCGCTGGCCCGGACGCCGGACGGGGTGCCGGCCGCCGCGGTGACGTTCCTGGCCGGCTCGCAGTGCCCGGGCGGCGGCTTCCCGCTCGACTACGGCCAGGCGACCTGCGTACCGGACCCTGACGCGACCGCGATGGTCGTGCAGGCGCTGGCGTTGCCGGGCGGGAACGCGGCCGCGGCCGGGCGCGGGCTGGACTGGCTCGTGTCGCGGCAGGCCGCGGACGGGTCGCTCGACGGCAGCGGTCCGACCGAGGGGGTCCAGAACGCCAACTCCACCGGGCTCGCGGCCGAGGCGTTCCGGGCCGGCGGCCGTACGGGCCCGGCCGACGCGGCTGTCGGCTGGTTGCGGTCCCAGCAGCTGGGCTGCACCGGGCCGGTCGCCCAGCAGGGCGCGATCGCGTACGACGGGACCGGCTTCGACCCCGGCAACGCCGACCGCGCGACCGCGCAGGCGATCCTGGGCCTGTCCGGGATCGGGCTGGCCGACCTGAGCCTGGACGGGGCGACGCCGGACGCGCCCACGCTGGACTGTGCGGGATCCCCGCCGCCCACCGCCACTCCGACAGCGATCCCGACGTCCTCGGCACCCTCGACGCCGGCACCGTCCACCGTGGCCCCGACCCACCGTCCCACGGCCGCGCCGACGACCCCGGTGGCCCCGGTGCTGCCGGTGACGCCGCCGCCGACCGAGCCGGCCGCCGCGGTCGGCTCGCTGCCGAACACCGGCGCGCCCGTGCTGCCGGTGGTGTGGACCGGCGTGGGGCTGGTGCTCGTGGGCGTGCTCGCCGTGGTCGCCGGCCGCCGCCGTCGCGAGGCGCCGTGAGCCGCCGTGCCCTCGGCGCCGTCCTCGCCCTCGGCGCCGCGCTGGTCCTCACCGGGCCCGCACCCCCGGCCGCCGCCGCCGCCTGCTCCGGATCGTCCGGGGTGACCGTCGTGGTCGACTTCGGCTCGCAGGGCGGGATCCAGGTCGGCTGCGCCGCCGGCGACCCGAGCTCGGGCCTGTCCGCCCTGCACAGCGCCGGCTTCAGCGCCACCGGGACGCAGAAGGACGGGCCGGCGTTCGTCTGCCGCATCAACGGGGCCCCGGCGGCGGACAGGTGCATCGTGACGTCGCCGGCCAACGCGTACTGGTCGTACTGGCACGGGAGCCGGGGCGGCTCGTGGACGTACAGCACGCTCGGGGCGGCGAGATACAACCCGCCGTCCGGGTCGGTCGAGGGGTGGTCCTTCGGGGCCGGGGCGCGGCCGGGGATCGCTCCGCCCGCGGCGCCGGCACCGCCGGCGCCGAAGCCGGCGCCGAAGCCGACGGTGGCCCCGCCGGTGGCGCCACGGCCGTCGACTCCGGGTGGCGCCCCCGGGCCGACCCGGACGTCCGGCGCGCCGGCTCCCGGACCGGGCGCGCCGGCTGCCGGCAGCACGCGATCGTCGACGGGCGCGACCGCGTCCCGGTCCGGTGCGGCACCGTCCACATCGGACAGTTCGTCCGCGGGCGCCACGTCGTCGGGACCGTCGGCCGTCGCGGGGGTGGCGACCGAGGATCCGGGTCCGCCCGGCAGCGTCGCCTCCGATCCCGCGCCGGCCCCGTCGTCGCGCAGGACGGTCGGCGCGCTCGCCCTCGGCGGCGCGCTGGTGCTCGGCCTCGGCACGGCCGGCATCCTCGTCGCCCGCCGCCGCCGAACCTTCGGCTAGCCCGGACGCTCGGCTAGATCAGGAAGTCGAGTAGGGCGCGGTTCACGTCCGCGGCCGGGTCGAGCGGCAGCGAGTGGTGGCTGGCGCCGTCGATCACCGCGGTCCGGACGCTCGGCAGCAGCGTCCGGGCCCGCTCGGCGACGGTGCCGACGTCGTGCACCCGGCTCTGCCCGGCCAGCAGCACCAGCGTCGGCACGTCGAGCCCGCGCAGCCGGTCCGCCTCCGGTCGCGGCCGGACCACCAGCTTCCCGGTCGAGGGCAGCTCGGTGCCGAGCCCGTAGAGCGTGGTCCAGGCCGGGTCGAGCTCGCGGCCGCCGGTCTCCCAGCGCAGCAGGGATGCCGCGTGCGTGCGGTTGGGCCGGACCAGCACCGGCAGCGCGTGCCGGAGGTAGCCCGGCCGGAAGCCGGCGAAGCACTGGGTCGGATCGAGCAGCGCCAGCCGGTGCACCCGGCCCGGCGACGACAGCGCGTAGGTGAGCGCGACCCAGCCGCCGTACGAGTGCCCGACGAGCCCGACCGGACCGCCGCCGAGGCCCGCGAGCACGCCGTCCAGCCAGTCGCAGAGCGTCGCGGCGTCCCGGGTGGACACCACGGTGTAGCCGGGGTTGCCGGGCAGATCGAGCGCGTGTACCCGGAAGTCGGCGGCCAGCGCGCCGGCGTTCGCGAACCAGACCGTCGCGGTCGCGCCGCCGCCGGGCAGCAGCACCACCGGCGGCGCCCCGGCCGGGCCGCAGGACACCACCCGCGTCGTCCCGTACGGCGAGGAGAGGTTCGTCACCTCCGCCGCCGGCCACTGCCCGAGCACGGACTCGTACGCGGCGGCGAAGTCCTCGACGATCGTCACCCGGCCACGGTATCGGCGTGGGACGGGGAAGCGGGGACGAAGTCCACGGGAGCGTCGAACGCGGCCCGCCGCGCGGCCCGCCGCAGCGCCAGCAGCACGGCCGGCCCGAGCAGCAGGATCGCGGCCAGGTTGGTCAGCGCCCGGCCGGTGTCCCAGCCCAGTGTCGAGGTGACGATCGTGAACCCCAGGAACCGCCGCAGGTTCTCCGCCACCGGCCCACCGGCCACATAGGACAGATCCGTTCCCGAGCCGGTCGCGTACGGCCAGAAGGACAGGTTCATCAGCAGCCCGAACGCGTACGCGGCCAGCACCCCGTACGCGCCGAGCATCGCGATCTCCCACCTGCCGCGGACCCGGCGGGGCAGCAGCCCGGCGCCGAGGCCGACCCAGGACGCGGCCAGCATCTGGAACGGCAGCCAGGGCCCGACGCCCGCGGTGAGCAACGCCGACGCGAACAGCGAGGTGGACCCGAGCAGGAACCCGAACCCCGGCCCGAACACCCGCCCGGCCAGCACCAGCAGGAAGAACACGGTCTCGATCCCGGCGGTGCCGGCGCCGAGCGGCCGCAGCGCCGCGTTCACCGCGGACAGCACCCCGAGCAGCGCCAGCGCCTTGGCGTCGATGCCGCCGGAGGACACCTCGGCCAGCACGACGACGACCAGCACCGGCAGGGTCAGCAGGAAGACCAGCGGGGCGTCGGCGCTCTGCCCGCCGACCCCGGCGCCGGGCTTGATGACCAGCGGCCAGCAGAAGACAGCCAGCCCGGCCAGCGACGCCAGCGCGAGCACCAGCCGGGACCGGGCCCGGACCGGCAGCGCGGTCGTCACGACGCCCCCGCCAGCGCCGCCGCGACCTGCCCGACGGTCAGCCACGGCTGCGGAGCCAGGATCTTGGCCACCTGCGGCGCGAACGCGGGCGACGCGACGACCACCTCGGCCGTACGGCCGTCCGCGATCACCTCGCCCTCGGCCATGACCACCACCCGATCCGCCGCCGCCGCGACGAACTCGACGTCGTGCGTGGCCAGCACCACCGATCGTCCCTCCTCCGCCAGCGACCGCACCACCCCGCGCAGCTGGGCCTTGCCCGGGTAGTCCAGCCCCCGGGTCGGCTCGTCGAGCAGCACCACGGCCGGGGCGGCGGCGAGCTGGATCGCCAGCACCAGCGCGAGCCGCTGCCCCTCGGACAGGTCGCGCGGGTGCCGCTCGCCCGGGATCCCCGGGACGAGCCGGTCCAGCAGCGCGCGGCAGGCGCCGGCCGCCGCCGCGGACTCCGCGTCGGCCTGGGCACACTCGGCGTCCACGGTGTCCAGGTAGAGCAGGTCGGCCGGGGTCTGCGGGACCAGCCCGACGTGCCGGCGGGCCTGGTGCGCGGGCAGCGCGCCCGGGTCGACCCCGCCGACCGAGACCGTGCCGCCGTCGCGGGGGCCGGCGCCCTGCAGCGCCCACAACAACGAGGACTTGCCCGAGCCGTTGCGGCCCATCAGCGCGACGACCTCGCCCGCGGTCAGCTCCAGGTCGACCTGGCGGACGGCGATCACCTGTCCGTACCGGACCACGACGGCCTTGGCCGTAAGCGCGGACGGGCCCGCCACCGGAGGGGGGACAGAAGGGACCACCGGCTCGAGGGCGGTCCGCAGCGGGCCGGCCCGCCGACGGGCGTCGCGGACCGACAGTGGCAGCGGGTCCCAGCCGGCCAGCCGACCCAGCTCCACCACCGGGGGCGCGACCGGCGAGTCGGCCAGCACGAGCGCCGGCGACCCGGACACGGCCGCACCGGAGCCGGTCAGCAGCACCAGCCGGTCCGCGTACTGCGCGACCCGCTCCAGCCGGTGCTCGGCGACCACGACGGTGGTGCCGAGATCGTGCACGAGCCGGGTGATCGCGGCCAGCACGTCCTCGGCCGCGGTCGGGTCCAGGGCCGAGGTCGGCTCGTCCAGCACCAGGACGGCCGGGTGCGCGGTCAGCGCCGCCCCGATCGCCACCCGCTGCTGCTGCCCGCCGGACAGTGTCCGCAGTGGACGGCGGCGCAGCTCGGCGATGCCGAGCAGGTCGAGCGTCTCCTCGACCCGCTTGCGCATCGCGGCCGGCGGCACGGCCAGCTGCTCCATCGTGTAGGCGAGCTCGTCCTCGACGGTGTCGGTGACGAACCCGGCCAGCGGGTCCTGCCCGACCACGCCGACCAGGTGGGCCAGCTCCCGCGGCGGCGCGGTCCGGGTGTCCAGGCCGGCCACCGTGACCCGGCCGGCCAGCCGGCCGCCGGTGAAGTGCGGCACCAGCCCGTTGATCGCGCCGAGCACGGTGGACTTGCCGGCCCCGGTCCGCCCGGCGACCAGGCAGAGCTCGCCCTCCTCGACCCGCAGGACGAAGTCCCGCAGGACCGGCTCGGAGGCCCCGTCGTACGTCACGGTCACCGTGTCGAAGTCGATCACGCCGGCACCGCCCGGGCAACGGTGACCACCGAGACCGGCGGCGGCGCCAGCCAGGCCGGCAGCACCGCGACCAGCACCCCGGCGGTGCCGGCCAGCGGCAGCCCGGGCCAGCTCAGCGGATCCAGTGAGGGAAAGAGGTTCGCGGCGTCCACAGTGGACGTCAGCACCAGTACGGCCGCGGCCACCAGCCCGCTGCCGGCGACCAGCGTCTCCGGCAGCCGCCACGGGTCGGGCCGGTAGACGCTGCGCCGGACGCGCCGGCCGGCCAGCGGCAGCCCGACCCCGGCCACGATCAGCCCGAGCAGCAGCATCGGCAGCCCGAGCCAGCCGGGGCTGGTCCCGTCGAGCAGGCCGTACACGCCGACGCAGATGCCGAGCAGGCCGGCCACGACCAGGGCGCCGGTGAGCCGGCGCGGACCGCTGCCGCCGCGGCCGTACCCGCGGGAGTCCATCGCGGCGGCCAGCGCCAGCGACCGGTCCAGCGCGTCGACGAGCACCGGCATCGCGATACCGCGCAGCGCCCGCAGCCCGCGTTGCCGGCCGCCGCGCAGCCGCCGGGCTCGCCGCACCCGCAGCACGCTCTCGACCAGCTGCGGCGCGACCGAGAGCGCGACCACGACGGCGGTGCCGACCTCGTAGAGGGCGCCGGGGACGGCCTTGAGCATCCGCTTCGGGTCGGCCAGCGCGTTCGCCGCGCCGAGGCAGATCAGCATGGTCGCCAGCCGCGCGCCGTCGTAGAGGCCGCCCAGGACGTACTCGGCCGAGACCGGGCCGAGCAGGTGGATGCCGGCCGCGGGGCCGGGCAGCGGGATCTCCGGCAGTCGCAGCAGGACGTGCCCGGTGTCGCCGCCGCCGAACACGATCCGGAACGCGACCCGGGACAGCACGATGAACAGCCCGGCCCAGAGGTAGAACTTGAACGCGAACGCCCACGGGGCGTCGCCGCGCCGGCTGGCGACGACCAGACCGGCGACGGCGACGACCAGGGCGAGCAGCAGCGGGTTCGTGGTGCGACTCGCCGCCGTCGCGAGGCCCAGTGCCCACAGCCACCACGCCCCTGGATGCAGGGCGCGCGGGAGCCGGGACACGGGATCCAGTCTGCTACGGCGCGGCGATCGAGGGCTTCCTGGTCGCACCGAACGACCAGCCCTCGACCGTGTTCGGCTTCGGGTTGTACGACCCCGCGCCGGTCGTCGAGTACGTCCAGGCCCCGTGCCGCGGCGCGTGGTAGTACGCCCAGTACGCACTGGTGGGCGCACCGTTGCAGGGGTTCGGCTTCACGGTGATCTGGCAGACGAAGCCGGGGAACCGCGGCACGAACGCGAACGTGAAGCCGGCGGCGGTGAGCGCGGCCAGCCCGCTGGCCGGGTCGCCGGGAGCGCACTTGGTGACCACGCCGCCGCCGAGGGCGCCGAAGTCGACCACGACCGTGACACCGGTCGTGCCGGTGCAGGCGGCCGCGGCGGCATCGGGTGCGGTGGCCACGGCGAGGCCGCCGACGGCCGCGGTGGAGACCGCGACCGCGACGACAGCTCGGCGGAGGCGGGAGGGGAGTCGCATGGTCTGTCCTTCCTCGGGGGAATCAGCAGGCGAGTACGGGGTTGCCCGGCGCGGAGCCGGTCAGGGACAGCCGGACCAGGCCGGTCCCGGTCAGGCCGAGCACGCCCTGGGCGGTCGCCCGGACCGCGGTGGCCGGGTCGAAGCCGCTGCTGTCGAACGGGATCGCGCCGCGGTTGGCGACGGCGGCCGGGCAACGCAGCTGCAGCCGGCCCAGGAACGCTCCGGCCTTCGCCGCCGGCGCGACCCGGCCCGCGTCCGCGAACGCCTGCCCGGCCAGCCCGGTGCTGTTCGCGTTCGGGGTGCCGACGCCGTCCAGCGCGGCCACGCCACCGGTCGCCTGCTGCTTCGAGACCAGCCAGGCGACGCCGCGGTTCGCGGCCGCGATCCGGCCGGTGGCCCGCAGCGCCTGGACGACCAGCGCGGTCGAGTCGACGTCCGAGGCGCACGGCTGGGCCGCGCCGAAGTCGAGCGGGAACCCGCCGTCCCGGCACTGGGTCCCGGCCAGGAAGGAGATCGCCTGCTGCGGCGCGCCCCCGGCCCGGTTCAGCGCGAGCACCGCGTACGCCTGCCCGAACGCGTTGCTGAAGTCGCCGAACGCGGACCGGTCGGCGAACCGGCCGGACGGCGTGAGCAGGTCCAGCAGCCGCAGCCGCAGGTTCGCCCCGCCGAACGTGCGCGGGTCCTTCCCGGCCACCTCGGCCAGCAGCATCAGCTTCGCGGTCGGGCCGGCGTACGACTCGCTGCCGCCGCCCCCGGTGTAGCCGGTGATGTTGTCCGGCAGCGCCAGCCAGGCGACGGCCTTCGCGGCGGACGTACCGGACACGTGCGCGGCGGCGAAGGCGAAGACGCCGTCGATGGTGAGGCCCTGGTCCGGGAAGCTGGTCCCGCCGAAGTCGGTCTCCAGGTGGTCGCCGCCGACGAGCTGCCGGGCCAGCCAGCCGGCCGCGGCGTCGTCGGGAAGGATCGTGCGGGGGGCGGCGGCCGGGGCGGCCGGAGCCGCGCCGGCCGGGGCCGCGGTTCCGGCGAGCGGGACGAGCGCGACCGTGACGCCCGCGGCGAGGGCGAGCAGCCGGTTGCGGAGGGATGCCATCCGGGTGGGCCTTTCCGGGCCGGTGCGACGGTGACCGCGCACCGGATGCGACCTGCGCCCGGCGACCGGACTCCGTCCCGCGGGCCACGACGGGAGAGGGAGAACGACGCGGCGGCGGGCATTCGGGCTCGCCGCCGGGGCGGCATCACCGTTGCGGGTCAGCGCCGGATTCGTACCGGACTTCCCCCGCTGTCGCGCGGAATGGAGTTGTGGTCGGAGTGTTTCCCTCCGGGCCCACGGTGTCAATCGGGTGCAGTGTCGGCCCCCCACGTTGCTCCGACCTTGGGGTTTCCTTTAGACTCTGGCACGGCGAGGGGAGTACTCCCACCGCGCCGACCCGGCCAGTACGGACCATCCCGGTCCCCGGGCGGCGGCTCGACCCGGTCCACGGGTGCGGGTGGAGGAGACCTCGGCAGGTGAGATCCGTACCTGACCGAGGAGGACCCGCATCATGACCGTCGGAACGCCCACGCTCTGGGCGAGCACCCTGGCCGCCGTACTGGGCCTGATCGCCGTGGACTTCCTGTTGACCCGCCGGCCGCACGAGGTCTCGCTGCGCGAGGCGTCGCTCTGGTCCGCGTTCTACATCGCGCTCCCGCTGAGCTTCGGCGGCTGGGTCTGGTGGCGCTACGGCGGCGAGCGCGGCACCGAGTTCCTGGCCGGCTACCTGGTCGAGAAGTCGCTGTCGGTCGACAACCTCTTCGTCTTCATGCTGCTGCTGGCGGCCTTCGCGGTCCCGGCGGCGTTGCAGCAGCGGGTCCTGCTCTACGGGATCGTCGGCGCGCTGGTGCTGCGGGGCGTGTTCATCGCGGTCGGAGCCGCGGCGCTGGAGGCGTTCACCGCGACGTTCCTCCTCTTCGGACTGATCCTCGCCGCCACCGCGGTCAAGGTCTTCCGGGACGCGCGCAGCGGCCACGGCCAGGAGGTCGACGTCGCCCACCTGCGCTCGGTCCGCCTGCTGCGCAAGGTCTTCCCGGTCACCGACGACTACGTCGGTCCCCGGCTGACCGTGAAGCAGGGCGCCCGCCGGGCGCTGACCCCGCTGGCCGTCGTGGTCGTCGCCGTGTTCGCCACCGACGTCGTGTTCGCCGTCGACTCCGTCCCGGCCGTGTACGGGATCACCGACGACCCGTACCTGGTCTTCGCCACCAACGCCTTCGCCCTGCTGGGCCTCCGCGCGCTCTACTTCCTGCTCGCCGGCGCGCTGTCCCGGCTGGTCCACCTCGGCTACGGGCTGGCCGCGATCCTCGCGATCATCGGGGTCAAGCTGGTGCTGCACTGGGCCCACACCGTCTGGCCGTCGGTCCCGACCATCCCGACACTGTTGTCGCTGGCCCTGATCGTCGGCATCCTGGCCCTGGTGACCGTGACCAGCCTGCTCGCCACCCACGGGCGCACCGACAGCGAAGCGATCGCTTCCTAACCGGCTCTTACCGCGCTCACAGGACCGGCACAGGGTCAGCCGAGAAGGTTCGTCCGCGTCGGCGGGTGCGGCGCGTCCCGGGTCGGGCCGGGATCGGTGCAGGACGGGAGCGCACGTGGTCCGAGTTCGAGGCGGTCGGCGAACGGTGCTGATCGCGGGAATCGCCGTGCTGGTCGTGGTGCTGGGGACGGGCGCCTGGGCGGTCTTCTTCCGGACGTCGTCCTCGGCCGCGGCCGGGGTGACCTACCGGGCCACCGCGGTGACCTCGGGGACCCTGCGCCAGACGGTGTCCGCGTCCGGGACGGTCGACGCGACCGACACCGAGGACCTCGCGTTCCCGGCCTCCGGTCAGGTCACCGGGGTGTGGGTCGCCGCCGGGCAGAAGGTGACCAAGGGCCAGCGGCTCGCCGCGATCGACTCGGCCCAGCTGTCCAGCGCGCTGGCGGCGGCCCGGGCGACGCTGGCCACCGCCAAGGCGAAGCTCGCGAGCGACTCCGGTGCGTCGAGCACGCAGGTCTCGGCCGACAACGCCTCGATCACCGTCGCGCAGAACCAGGTGACCGCGGCGACCGCGGACCTGGACGGGGCCACGCTCACCGCGCCGTTCGCCGGCACGGTCACCACGGTCGGGTACACGGTCGGCCAGCAGGTCGGCTCGGGCTCGTCCTCGGGCACCGGCTCGTCGTCGCCCTCGGAAACCGGCTCGGACACCGGTTCCCAGGGCGGCGGCGGGACCGGGTCCACGTCCGCGTCGTCCGCGGCATCGTCCACGTCGGCGTCGGCGTCCATCCACCTGGTGAGCACCGGCTCGTACGAGATCGACGCGACCGTCGACGCCACCGACGTCGGGAAGATCGCCAGGAACAACCAGGTGACGATCACCGTCGGCAACTCGACCCAGGCCGTGTTCGGCACCGTCTCCTCGGTGGGCATCGTCGCCACCACCACCTCCGGGGTCGCGTCGTTCCCGGTCGTGGTCGCGGTGACCGGCAGCCCGACCGGCATCTATCCCGGGGCGACCGCGAGCCTGCAGATCGTCTACAAGCAACTGGCCGACGTGCTGCTGGTGCCGACGCTGGCGATCAACCGGTCCGGCGGCGCCACCACGGTGCTGGTGCAGAACGGATCCGAGCAGGAGCGGCGGACCGTCCGGACCGGACTGACTTCGGGTGCGGAGACCCAGATCACCAGCGGGCTGAGCGCGGGGCAGCAGGTGCTCGTGGCGATCCCGACCGGGCTCGGCACCGGGACGGGCACCGGCACGCGCACCGGTCGTACCGGGACCGGCGGGACCGGCGGGTTCCCGGGCGGCGGCACGGGCGGGTTCCCGGGCGGCGGCACCGGAGGCTTCCCCCGCGGTGGTACCGGCACCGGCGGAGGGAACGGCGGATGATCCCGATCCCCTCGCCGGTGCCGCCGGTCATCGACCTGGCCGGCGTGACCAAGACCTACCGCAGTGGCAGCCTCGAGGTGCACGCGCTGCGCGGCATCACCCTGCGGATCGAGCCGGGCGAGTATGTCGCGATCATGGGCCCGTCCGGGTCCGGCAAGTCCACGCTGATGAACATCCTCGGCTGCCTCGACGTGCCCTCCACCGGCTCCTACCACCTGGCCGGCGAGGACGTCAGCGAGATGTCGGAGGACCAGCTCGCGGACGTCCGCAACCGCCGGATCGGCTTCGTCTTCCAGCAGTTCAACCTGCTGCCGTCGCTGCCGGCCTGGCGCAACGTGGAGATCCCGCTGATGTACGCGGGGGTGCAGCGGGCCGAGCGGCGGGACCGGGCGCTCGGCGCCCTGGAGCGCGTCGGGCTCGCCGACCGGGCGGCGCACCGGCCGGGCGAGCTGTCCGGCGGCCAGCAGCAGCGGGTCGCCGTCGCCCGGGCGCTGGTCGGCAGCCCCGACCTGCTCCTGGCCGACGAGCCGACCGGCAACCTCGACTCGGTCTCCACCGCCGACGTGCTCCGGCTGCTGGCCGAGCTGCACACCGCCGGCCGCACGATCGTGCTCATCACCCACGAGGCCGAGGTCGCCTCGCAGGCCGGCCGGGTGATCCGCATGTTCGACGGCCACGCCAGCGAAGCTGTGGGGGTGTATCGGTGAGCCGACGAAGGAGCGAGCATCGCCGCCCGCCCCATGCGGTTGCCCGCGGAGCGGAACGACCGACGAGGCGAACCAGGGCAGCACAGTGAGCTGGATGGACACGCTGCGGACGGGGCTGGAGGCCATCCGTACGCACCGGTTGCGTTCCGGGCTGACCATGCTGGGGATCCTCATCGGCATCGCCGCGGTCATCCTCACCGTTGGGCTCGGCATCGGCGCACAGCGCCAGGTCACCGCGCAGGTCCAGGCACTGGGCACCAACCTGCTCATCGTCTCGCCGGGCAGCACGACCACCGGCGGCGTCCGGGGCGGGTTCGGCTCGGCCTCCACGCTCACCTCCGCCGACGCCGCCGCGCTCGGGAACCGCACCGCCGCGCCGGACGTCGAGGCGGTCGCCGCGACCACGTCGGCCTCGGAGACCCTGCAGAACGGCTCGGCCAACTGGACCACCAGCGTCGTCGGCACCTCCCCGTCCTGGATGCCCGTACGGGCCCGGAAGCTCCAGTCGGGCCGGTTCCTGTCCACAGTGGACGAGACGTCGATCGCGGCGGTGACGGTGCTCGGGTCCAGCACCGCGACCGAGCTGTTCGGCCCGCTGAACCCGGTCGGGCAGTCGGTGACGATCGACGGCAAGCCGTTCGAGGTGATCGGCGTGCTGGCCTCGACCGGATCGACCGGCTCCACCAACGACGACGACCAGGCCATCGTGCCGATGAGCACGGCCCAGCAGCGGGTGATCGGCGGCACCACCCGGACCTCGGTCCAGACCATCTACGTCCAGGCGGCGTCGTCCACGGTGATGTCGGCCGCATACCAGGAGACGCAGAGCCTGCTGCTCGCGCTGCACGGCATCGAGAACACCGCCTCGGCCGACTTCACCGTCACCAGCCAGTCGTCGCTGGTGTCCGCGGCGTCCTCTGTGGACAAGACGCTGACCATCCTGCTCGGCGGCATCGCGGCGATCTCGCTGCTGGTCGGCGGCATCGGCGTCATGAACATCATGCTCGTCTCCGTGACCGAGCGGATCCGCGAGATCGGCCTGCGCAAGGCGCTCGGCGCCCGGCCGCGGCTGATCCGGCGGCAGTTCCTGGTCGAGGCGTCCGTGCTCGGCCTGGCCGGCGGCTTGATCGGCGCGATCGTCGGCATCGTCGGCGCGCACGTGCTGCCGCCGCTGATCTCCAACCCCATCGCGGTGTCCGTACCCGCGGTCGTCGGCTCGATCGTGGTCGCGCTGGCGATCGGGCTCGGGTTCGGCGTCTATCCCGCCGGTCGCGCCGCCCGGCTGGCCCCGATCGACGCCCTGCGCAGCGAATGAGCATCATCCGTCCACTTTGGAGACTGTCGTGAACCGTCGTCCTACGGTCCTGGCGCTGGCGGCCGGCGTGCCGGCCGCGGTCCTGCTGCTCGTGGCGTGCGGGGGCGGGGGCTCGTCCACGTCGGCCGCCGCTCCGGTCGCGGCCGCCTCCTCGGCGGCGCCGGCCGCCGGCGGTGGTGGCGGGAACCGAGGCCCGGCCGCGTCCGGGGAGATCGCGGCGGTGTCCGGGACCACGATGCAGGTCCAGGACACGTCGTCGCAGACCGCGGTGACCTGGTCGTCCTCGACCAGGTTCACCAAGTCGGAGAGGACCGCGCTGGCCGCCGGCTACTGCGTGACCGCGACCGGCACGCCCGGATCGGGCGCCGACGCGCTCACCGCCACGACCGTACGGGTGGTGGCGACGAGCGGGAGCTGCACCGTGACCCGGCCCGGCGGGGCGAACGGCACGCCGTTCCCGCGGCCCTCGGGCGGCGCCCGTCCCTCCGGGCGCACGCGACCGTCCGGCGGTGCGCGGCCGTCCGGTGCGCCGGGCGGCGGCAACTTCGCCACCGCGTTCGGCACCGTGAAGTCGGTGTCCGGCTCGACCGTCACGCTGTCCGGCACGGTGCGGACCGGCGGGCAGTTCGGCCGGTCGCCGGGCGCGACGCCGTCGGCGACCCCCGCCGCGACGACCGTGACGCTGACGCTCGCCTCGTCCGCCACGGTGGAGCGGACGGTCGCCGGCACCGGTGCCGACGCCAAGGTCGGCCTCTGCGCGACCGCGATCGGCAAGGCCGACTCGACCGGCACGGTCGCGGCGACCACGATCTCGCTCACGCCCAAGGGCGCGAACGGCTGCACCGGCGGCTTCGGGCGCTTCCCGGGCGGCGGTTTCGGTGGCTAGCCGCCGGGTGGTCCTCCCGGTCACCGTCGCGGGCGTGCTGGTCGTCGCGGCCGGCGGCGTCGGGGCGTACGCGGCGGTGGGCGGGTCGGGTGGGGACTACCGGACCGCGGTGGCCGGGTTGCGCTCGGTCAGCGCGACGCTGCCGGCGACCGGGACGGTGCTGCCGTCCTCCTCCGCGACGGTGTCGTTCCCGATCACCGGCACGGTCGCGACCGTGCCGGTGTCGGTGGGTTCGGCGGTGTCGGCGGGGTCCGTACTGGCCACTGTGGACGGATCGGCGCTCAGCTCGACACTGGCGCAGGCGAAATCCGCGCTGGCACAGGCGAAGCTGACCCTGGAGCAGGACCGCGACGGCGGCTCGCCGTCGTCCGGGTCGACCGCGAACCTCACCGCGGTCGTGCTGTTCGCGGCGACCTCGCCGCCGCCCGGTGGGTCGGTGGCGGCGGCGCAGCGCGCGGTCGAGCAGGCCCAGCAGAAGGCGGACGCGGCACTGTCCACTTCGGACCACGACCTCGCCGCCGCGGCCGCGGCCTGCTCGGCGACGCAGGGCTGGTCCGGCGCGCTCGGGTTCGTGGAGACGTCGCCGACGGCCACTCCGAGCTCGGCTCCGACGCCGACCGCCACTCCGACCGCGCCGGGGGTGGACGTCACCGCGTGCCTGGCCGCGCTGAAGAAGGTGCAGTCGGACCAGGCGGCGACGCAGACCGCGCAGCGGGCGGTGTCGACGGCGCAGGCCGCGCTGAGCAAGGCGATCGCGGCGTCCGCCGGGTCGGGCGGCTCCGCCGGGTCGGGTGGTTCCGCCGGGTCGGGCGGGTCGGGTGGGTCCGGCGGTTCGGCGTCCGGCGGTTCGACCTCCGGCCGTCCCTCGTCGGGTGCGTCCCCGTCCGCCGGCGCGTCCTCGGGGTCCTCGACCGGGTCGTCGCGATCCGGCGGCGCGTCCTCGACCGGGTCGTCGCGCTCGGGCGCCGCGTCCTCGGGCACCGGGAGCGGGTCGAGCGCAGGCGGATCCCGGTCGGGCAGTGGCGCGGGCTCGGGCAGCACCTCCTCGGGCACCGGCCGGACGATCACCCCGGAGCAGATCGCCGCCGACCAGGCGGCCATCACCGCGGCCGCGGCGCAGGTCAGGGTCGCGCAGCAGAACCTGGCCCAGGCCACGCTGCGCAGCCCGATCGCCGGGACCGTCGCCGCGGTGGCCGTCAAGGCCGGCGACACCGTCAGCGCGAACTCCACCACCGCGACGGTCCAGGTCGTCGGCGCCGGGGCCCACCAGCTGACCGTCGGCGTCGACGTCACGAAGGTCCCGTCGGTGCAGGTGGGCCAGGCCGCGAGCGTGCGGCCGGACGGCGGCACCGCGGCCCTGCCGGCGAAGGTCACCGCGGTCGGGGTCGCCCCGACGACCAGCGGCGGGACGACCTACCCGGTCACGCTGGCCTTCACCGGCACGCCGCAGGGCCTGCGCGACGGGATCAGCGCCGCGGTCACGATCATCACGGCGCAGGCGTCCTCGGCGCTGGCCGTGCCGACGTCCGCGGTCAGCCGCACGGCGGTCGGCGCGTTCGTCACGGTCCTCGCCGACGAGAAGACCACCACCACCCGGGTGCAGCTGGGCGCCGTCGGTCCCGACTACACGCAGATCACGTCCGGCATCAGGGCCGGCACCGTGGTCGTCCTGGCCGACCTGTCCCGGGCGGTCCCGTCCAGCTCGACCACCAGCACCCGGTTCGGCACCGGCACCGGCACCGGCCGCTTCGGCGGGACCGGCGGGTTCGGCGGCACACCCCCACGCTGAATTCCTCAAGCGACGCCGGACACCACGGTGTCCGGCGTCGCGCCCAACTCAGGCCGGGACGACGACCTCGACGCGGCCGGTGTGCACGTCGTACAGGCCGCCGAGGACGAGGAGGTCCTGCGGCAGGTAGGGCCAGCTGCGGATGCGCTGCACGTCCCGGGCCAGCGTGCCGCGCTGGTCGGTGATCGTGTGGAACTCCAGGCTGCGGGTGTCCAGGCCGCTGTCGGCCGCGATCGTGGCGTGCACGTCGGCGTCGGTGACCTTGGTCATCCGGCAGTCGGTGTGCGCGAGCAGCAGCACCCGGTCGACCCCGAGCAGGTGCACGGCCAGCACCAGCGTGCGCAGCACGTCGTCGGTGACCCGGGCGCCGGCGTTGCGCAGGATCTTGGCGTCGCCGTCGGTCAGCCCGAGCATCCGCAGCGGCGAGATGCGGGAGTCCATGCACGTGACCACGGCCAGCCCCCGCGCGGCCCGCCCGGCCAGCCCCTTGTCGACGAACCGCGCCGCGTAGTCGGCGTTCGCCTCGAGCACATCGTCGAACCCACCCATCCCGCCATTCCAGCACCTCCCACTCGCCTCCCGCTGATCTCCAACCGAGATCACACCCTCAGGAGGCCGCGACCAGTTCCAGCGCTGACACCTGAGCCAGACGGTCGAAGTCGGCGTCGTGGTGCAGCAGCGGCCGCCCCGTCCGAATGCAGACCGCGGCGATGAGGCAGTCGGTCGTCCGCCTGATCGTCAGCCCCTGGCGCCGGGCCGCCCGGTAGAGCAGAGCAGCGGCCCGGAAGTCGTCCAGACCCTCCAGCGGAAGGATGTCCATCGCCAGTAGCTGCCGCTCGACTGTGAGCAGATCGCCGTCGTTCCGGATGCCCTGCAGGATCTCGGTGTAGACCACGTCGGTCAGCCCCACCGGCTGCTCGTCGTCGAGTTCCTGGGAGACGACCGCGACCTGCCAGGTGTCCCGGCCGGCGAAGAAGTCGATCCAGACACTGGTGTCGACGATCACCCGGTTCGGCCGCCGCGGGTCAGGTCCAGATCGAGGTCGAACTCGACCCGGCCGCGAAGCGCCAGCATTCCCTTGGCTTTGCGTCGCCGGATCAGCTCGGCCAGCGCGTACTCCACGGTTGCCTTCTTGGTCCTCGTGCCGGCCAGACCCTGCGCCTCGGCGAGCAGCGCGTCGTCGATGTCGATGTTGGTCCGCACCTCCCCCATCGTACACACGAATTGGTCCAACGATGTGTACGGATTCGGTGTGCGACGTCAGGTGCGGGGACGGAGTGCGGCGAGGAGGGGCCAGAGTGCTTGGGTGCCGGCGGCGGCTCGTTCGGCGAGGCCGACGTGGGCGCCGTCGGTGGCGAGCTCGGCCGCGAACCAGGCGACGAGAGCCAGCAGGGCGGCCGCGGCGACGCGGTCGGCCGGGCGGCGGACGATGGCCGGCCACGCGGCCAGCGCCCCGAACGCGACCGTGGCCGCCGCCGTGTGCGCGGCCGAGTTGCCGTCGCCGGCCGGCAGCGGGAACGCCGCGACCAGCACGGTCGCCGCCCCGCCGACGCCGTACAGGACCCGGGCCGGTCGGCCCGCCGAGCGCAGGGCGGCCGCGGTCGTCAGGTGACAGACCCCGACCGCCGCCAGCGCCGCCGTCATCACCTCCCGGTGATCGGCGTCCCGCGCCGCCAGCGCGCTGATCGTCCCGGTGACCTGGTCGAACCCGCCCCGCTGCACCGCCGCGGCGAGCGTCCAGCCGCCGATCAGCAGCACCGGCGCGGCCGCCGACGACACGACCCCCCACCACGGCGCCGACCTCACAGGCCGGTGTTGAGGAGGGTGGCGAGGCGCGCGGTGGTGGGGGAGGCGAGGAAGGCTTCGAGCGGGACCTCGGTGCCGCTGCCGTCGGCCAGCGGCAGCCGCCAGTTGGGGTACTCGTCCAGCGTGCCCGGGAGGTTGGGCTGGCGGATGTCGCCGACCGCGTCCGCCGGCATCGCCAGCACGACCCGGCACGGCGTCTTGATCAGCGTCCGGTACATGTCCAGCACCAGCTCCTCGTCCGAGGCTCCGGAGCGGGCCAGGCCCTCGGCCCGCATCATCGCCAGCAGCCGGTCCTTCTCCTCGCCGACCCGCTTGCGTTCCTCGTCCTCCGGCCGGTCCAGCTGGCCGAGCGAGGCCCGGATCCGGACCTGCTCGTCGGCCAGCAGCCCGTACGCGGTGGGCAGGTCGTGGGTGGACACGCTCGCCACCGCCCGCTCCCGGTAGTCCGCCGGCCGCAACGGCGTGATCTCGTCCTCCTCCCGGGAGAACCAGAGCACGGCCGAGCCGAGCACCCCGGCCTTGTCCAGCGCGACCCGGCTGGAGGGCAGGACGGTGCCGAGGTCCTCGCCGACGACGAGCGCGCCGGCCCGGGTCGCCTCCAGCACGACCGCCGCGATCATCGCCGCCGCGTCGTAGGAGACGTACGTCCCGCCGGCCGCCCCGCGCCCGGCCGGCACCCACCAGAGCCGGAACAGTCCCATCACGTGGTCGACCCGCAGCCCGCCGCCGTGCTGCAACGCCGCCCGGACCACCTGCCGGAACGGCTCGTACGAGGTCTCGGCCAGCCGTGCGGGCAGGAACGGCGGGAAGCCCCAGTCCTGCCCGCGCTGGTTGAACGCGTCCGGCGGCGCCCCGACGGTCGCTCCCGAGGCCAGCTCGCCCGGCTGCAGCCAGGCGTCGGCGCCGGCCGGGTCCACCCCGACGGCCAGGTCGTGCACGATGCCGACCGCCATGCCGCCGTCGCGGGCCTCCTGCTGGGCCGCGTCCAGCTGCTCGACCGCGCGCCGCTGGATCCAGCGGTGCAGCCGGACCAGCTCGGGGTCGGCCGCCATCAGCGCGGCCGGTCCCGGCGTCCGCAGGTCCTCCGGCCAGGTCCGCCAGTCCGCGCTGTACTGCTCGGCCAGGGCGCAGAAGACCGCGAACCCCTCCGGCCCGGACCAGTCGTGGTCGGTCTCGGCGGGCGCGTCCGGCGGGACCAGCAGGGCCAACGCCACCCGCTTGGCCCGCCAGACCGCGTCCCGGTCGATCAGCTCGGCGTTCGGCGGCCGCAGCGTGTCGACCTGGTCCCGCAGCTCGGCCGGCGCCGAGCCGTACTCCGGCAGCGCGTCCACCGCGACCGCGAGCTGGTCGGCGAACCGCCGGGAGGAGGGAAAGTACGGCGAGGTCTGGATCGGCAGCACCGGCGTCACCGCGTGCATCGGGTTGACCAGCAGCACGCCGGCGCCCTGGGCCGCGGTCTCCCGGGCCAGGGTGCGCAGGTCGGCGTAGTCCCCGATGCCCCAGGACCGGGCCGAGCGCAGCTGGTAGAGCTGCACCTGCCAGCCCCAGAGCCGGCCGCCGTCGGCCGGGTCGGGCAGCGCCGACGGCGCGACCACGACCGGGGTCCCGTCCGGCAGCTGGTGCACGCCGTCCGGCAGGGCGTCGCCGGACGCGACCGTGGTGGTCCGGCCGCCTTCCAGCTGAACAGGACCGCCGACCGGCGCCGGCCCGGTGGTCACCAACGCCCGCTTCGGCGGCGGCCCGACCAGATCGAGGGTGGCCTCGATCGCCTCGGGGGCGACGGCGCGCTGTTTCCGCTCCCAGTCCAGGTACGACGTCGCCACGCCGGCCTCAGCGGCCCGCTGCTCCAGATCCACGCAGTCGCCCTACCCGCTCGGTCCGTCACTCACCATGCAGCGGCACCGGCAGGTCCGGCGGCGGGGCGATCTTCGCCCACCGCTCGACCGTGTCGTCGGTCGCCACCGCGGCCGACCCGGCGAACGTCGTCACCGCGGCCCGGTCGAGCACGTCGTCCGGGAACGCCCCGCGGGAGGCCGCCTTGCGGACTCCGTCCAGCGGCAGCGGCGCGGAAGAGGCAAGGAACACCACGTTGCCCGCGTCCCGCTCGCGCAGCAGGTCCCGCTCGGCCACCAGCCCGACGTGCGCGAACGCTCGCAGCAGGGTCGCGGCCTCGGCCCGGGACACCCGCAGCGGCGGGCAGTCGATGACGTTGAGGAGGTAGACGCCGTCCGGGCGCAGCACCCGGCGTACCTCCCGGGCGAACTCGACGGTGGCCAGGTGGGCCGGCACCACGACGCCGGAGAACGCGTCGCCGATGACGACGTCCGCGCTGGCGTCGGGCCGCTCGGCCAGCCGGGCCCGGGCGTCGCCGACCCGGACGCGCAGCCCGGGTGAGGCCGCCAGCCCGAGGTGCTCGCGGGCGATCCGGACCAGCTCGCCGTCGTACTCGAAGACGATCTGGCGGGAGCGGGGCCGCGTCGCCGCGACGTACCGGGGCAGGGTGAAGCCGCCGCCGCCCACGTGCAGCACCTCGATCGGCTGCCGCGGCGGCCGCAGCAGGTCCAGGACGTCCCCGATACGCCGTACGTAGGAGAACTCGAGATGGGTCGGGTCGGCCAGGTCCACGTACGAGCTCTCGTGGCCGTCGAGGAAGATCATCCGGCCCGACGGCCGGGACGGGTCGCCCTCGATGCTCACGACGGTATGCGTGGCCTGCAGGTCGTACGGCGGGACGGGCGGGAGTGCGGGGGAGGGACGCCGCCCGGCGTCCCGCACGGAGCTGCGGCGGTGCATGATCCCAGGGTGGCACGCGCGGGAACCTGCACGTTCTGCCGGATCATCTCGGGCGAGCTGCCGGCGGTCACGGTGCTGGACACCCCCGACCTGCTGGCCTTCCTGGACACCAAGCCGGTCTTCCACGGCCACGTGCTGCTGGTCCCGAAGGTGCACGTCACCACGTACAAGGAGCTGCCGGCCGAGCTGGTGCCGGAGTTCGCGCTGACCGCGCAGCGGCTGGAGGTCGCGGTCGAGCAGGGCCTGGACGTGCCCGGGTCGATGGTGCTGGTCAACAACGTCGTGAGCCAGTCCGTACCCCATCTGCACCTGCACGTCATCCCGCGCAAGCCCAAGGACGGGCTGCGCTTCTGGCTCGGGCCGCGCCATCCGTACACGGACGAAGATCCACCAGAAGGGTACGCGGAGCGCATCCGCGCGTTTCTGCTGAGCAACTAGTGACTTCAGGTGTGTCGGCCGGGACTGTCGGTGAGATCTGGGTAAGGTCCCTCAGCCGAGCCCGGGGGACCGCGCCGGCACCGTCTGCTTCACTACCTGGGGTCTCTCGCAGGTCCACTCGTCGCCGGGTGGCGGTGTCGTTGGTGGCCGCAGCCGCGGTCGCCGGCGCACTCCCGCTGTTCGTCGGCTCCGGCACATCCGGGGCGGCACCTGCTTCAACTGCGCTCCGTTCGGTGTCGACACCAGCGCGAAGTCGGCGTCGGCGAAGACGAAGCTGGCGCCGGGTGCCGGCAAGCTCAGCGACATGCCGTCGACCAAGAAGGTCCTCGGCTAGTCACAGCACCAACCTGCACGGTCGGGTGCCGGTGTCCGAAGTGGACGCCGGCCTTCCGGCATGTCCGGGTACAGTCGTATCGGTCCGGCGGTCAACGGCGATCGCCGGTGAGCGTTCGCACAGGGGTGTTCTTGTGGCACGGATGTCGGCTTGGCAGTCAGCCCAGCACCAGCTCGCCGAGGCGGTACGAGAGCTCGGCCTCGACGACGGATTCCACGAGCTGCTGCGGACACCGCGCCGCGAGCTCACCGTGGCCGTGCCCCTGCGGCACGACGACGGGCACGTCGAGGTCCTGACGGGCTACCGCGTCCAGCACAACCTGACCCGGGGGCCGGCCAAGGGCGGTGTCCGCTTCCACCCGGCCACGGACATCGACGAGGTCCGGGCGCTGGCGATGTGGATGACCTGGAAGTGCGCCCTCATCGGGGTGCCGTACGGCGGGGCCAAGGGCGGTGTCGCCGTCGACCCCAAGGTGCTCTCCCGCAACGAGCTGGAGCGGGTCACCCGGCGGTACGCGTCGGAGATCATCCCGATCATCGGCCCCGAGCGCGACATCCCGGCGCCGGACGTCGGCACCGACGAGCAGACCATGGCCTGGATGATGGACACCTACTCCATCCACTCCGGCTACACGGTCACCGGCGTCGTCACCGGCAAGCCCGTCTCGGTCGGCGGCTCCGAGGGCCGCGGCGGCGCCACCAGCCGCGGGGTGATGTACGCGGCCTTCAGCGCGCTGAAGGACGCCGGCGTCGACGCGCGCGGGGCGACCGTCGCCGTCCAGGGCTTCGGCAAGGTCGGCGGCCTGGCGGCGCAGTTCCTGCACGACGCCGGCTGCACGGTCGTCGCGGTCTCCGACGTCGGCGGCGGCGTGTACGACGCCTCCGGCCTGGACACCGCGGGCCTGCTGCGGCACGTGCGCGGTGGCGCCGGCACGGTGGTCGGCTACCCCGGCACCGACCGGATCTCCAACGAGGAGCTGCTCGAGCTCGACGTGGACATCCTGGTCCCGGCCGCGCTCGAGGGCGTCCTGCACGAGGACAACGCGGCCAAGGTCCGGGCCCGGTTCGTGGTCGAGGGCGCGAACGGGCCGACCACCCCGGACGCGGACGCGATCCTGGCCGAGAACGGCGTGCTGGTGGTGCCGGACGTGCTGGCCAACTCCGGCGGCGTCGCGGTGTCGTACTTCGAGTGGGTCCAGGACCTGCAGGCGTACTTCTGGAGCGAGGACGAGGTCAACGACCGGCTCAAGGCCCTGATGGAACGGGCGTACGGGCAGGTCGCGGCGCTGGCGGCCGAGCGGAAGGTGTCGATGCGGACCGCGGCGCAGATGATCGGCGTCGGCCGGGTCGCGGAGGCCCACCGGACCCGGGGGCTCTACCCCTGACCGGACCCCTGACCGGGCTGCGGCGCGCCGGGCCGGTCTTGTCGTCGCCGCATGCTTGAATGGCCCCCAGCCAATCGCCCTGTACTGCGTCGGAGGAAGCGAGACCGTGGACGCCGCCGAAGCACTGAACCCGCCGGCAGACCCGGCCGACGGCGCGGAGCCGGCTGACGGGTTGACCCGGCGCGAGCGCGAGATCCTCGCGTTCGAGCGGCAGTGGTGGAAGTACGCGGGCGCCAAGGAGCAGGCCATCAAGGACCTGTTCGACATGTCCGCGACGCGGTATTACCAGGTGCTCAACGCGCTGATCGACCGACCCGAGTCCCTCGCGGCCGATCCGATGCTGGTCAAGAGGCTGCGCAGACTGCGCGCCAGCCGGCAGCGTGCGCGTTCGGCCCGGCGCCTGGGCATCGAAAGCCCCTAGAGGCTCCGATAGCCCGCTTCACGTTCGACGACCTCAACGGCGGTTCGGGGGACCCGCCGGAAGAGGAAATCCTGGGACTATCGATGGCGGCACCGCCACCATCGACCGGAGGGAGACCACCCGTGGCCCGGCTGCGGTCCGCGCTGGCCGCGCCCGGCGGCGCCCGGCTGGTCGGCGTGCTCGTGGCGCTGGTCGGAGTGGCCCTGCTGATCGTCGGCGTCGTCGCGCTCGGCGGAGGGTCGCCGGGCACGTCCGGAGCCGCGCCCGCGCCGGCGTCCTCGTCTGCGCCGTCTACGTCCGCGCCGTCGACGTCCGCGCCCACCCCGACCGCCGCTTCCGCCACCGAGCCGTCGACCGAGCCGTCCGCGAGTCCGACGCCGCGGCCGACCACTCCGACGCCGACGCCGGCGCCGCCCGCCCGGACCTCCGCGGCCCGCGCACCGGTCACCGTGCTGAACAACTCGGTGATCAAGGGCCTGGCCGACCGGGCCGCGGCCCAGGTCCAGGCCCAGGGCTGGCAGGTCGCCCAGGTCGGCAACTTCGCCGGCCGGCTCGAGGTGACCACGGTCTACTACACCCCTGGGAACGCGGCCCAGGAGGCGGCGGCCCGCGAGCTGGCCCGCGAGTTCTCCCAGGTCAACCAAGTCCTCCCGCGCTACGCCGGCCTCCCGCCCACCCCCGCCGGCATAGTCCTCGTCATCACCAAGGACTGGTGAGCCGACCGCCCCGGCCTTGCCCGCAGCGAGGATCAACGCCCATACTGAATCCGCCGGATCCCAGGGGTTCGGAAGTGGAGCCGGGACCTCCCGCCGGACGGCGGGCGCCCGGCTCTCGCGCTGTCAGCCGAGCTCCACGAGCAGCACTCGGAGCGAGTGGTCCAGCGGCTTTCGATACCTGGAATCCCCGCGGAGGTCAGCCAGAATGGCTCCGGCCACGGTGTCCGGCAACCAGAGACATCGGTCCTGCGCCGGGAGGCCGTGTTCAAAGCGCATGCCGGCCGGCATCACGTTCTTGCGCCGGAAGCCGGCGAGAGCGGTGGTGTCGGCCCGGTCGCGCTCCGGCCCGCGCGACTCGGCCCGAACGAGGCCGACCGATCGTGTACGCAGGTCCCAGAGCAACCGTTCGAGGCACTGCCGGCGAGCCCGGTCCTGCCGACGTGGATCGACCGGCGTGCCCACGATCACCACCGAGTCACAATTCAGGTCCGCGACCGCCAGCGCCAATTCGGCGCGCCGGACGGGCGACTCGCGGTGCCAGTGCACTCGCACCTGACTGCCGAGGACAAGGCTTCCCAAGCCCGATCTGATCTCCGGCTCCTCGGCCGGCCCGACGATCGTGGCGACGAGGACGTAGTGTCCGTCGCCGCCGCCGCGCGGCGGGGTCCGGCGGCGGGTCCGGGGAGTGCTCGGGGGCGATCCCGACGGCGAAGGCCGCGCTGAGCGGGATGTCCGTGACCGAGGTCTCCCTCCCCGAGGGCTGCACGGTCGTCTGGGTCAAGACGCCGTCGACCGACCCCCAGGTGGGCAAGGACATCTGCGACAAGGTCGCGGGCGAGGTCTTCCAGCTCGGGATCGTCGGCGTCGCGGTGGAGAGCGACAGCGGCAAATCCCTCGCCGTCGGCGCCCCCTTCCAACCCTGCACGACGCTCTGACCCGGCCGCGGGCGGCGTCGCTTGATCGGCTCCGCCCGCGCGGGCACCCTGTGGTTGTGTCCACACCGCATCCGGGTCGACGCTGGTCGGCGCCGGTGGCCGTGCCGGCGGACCTGTCCTGCCTGCGCGGCCCGACGACGGGCCGGATCACCCTGCCGCACCGGCTCTACTGGTCCGGCACCGGCGCCCCCCGCACCCTCGACCTCACCGACCCCGCCGAGCGGGACCTGCTCTACAGCATCGTGCTCACCGAGGGTCTCGAGGAGGACGTCTGCACGCTTCTCGACGCCGAGATCCTCGCCGGGCTCTGGCCGACGCTCTGGCTCTCTCCGCACGTACGCGACGCCTGGGCTCCCTTGTTGAACCGGGCCGTCTGAGTGCTAGACCCGCTCAGGCGGGTTGGCGGCGGGAGGCGAACGCGGCGAGGGCGGCTACCTGGGTGGGATCCAGGGACGGGCGGACGTTGCGGCGGGCCGCGGTCATGTCCGCGGCGGTGACCTCGGGCGCGTCCAGGTCGCGGCGCATCGCGGCGAGCGCCGCTTCCCGGACCAGCGCGGTCAGGTCGGCCCCGCTGTACCCCTCGGTGTCGGCGGCGACCGCGTCCAGGTCGATCCCCTCGCCGAGCGGGGTCCGCTTCACCGTGGCCCGCAGGATGTCGCCCCGCGCGGCCGCGTCCGGCGGTGGCACGAAGACCAGCCGGCCCATCCGCCCGGGCCGCAGCAGCGCCGGGTCGACCAGGTCGGGCCGGTTGGTGGCGCCGACCACGACGACGTCCTGCAGCCCCTCGATCCCGTCCAGCTCGGTGAGCAGGGCCGCCACCACCCGATCGGCGACGCCACTGTCGGTCGACTGGCCCCGTACGGGGGCGAGCGCGTCGACCTCGTCCAGGAACACCAGTGCCGGCGCTGCCTCCCGGGCCCGCCGGAACAGCTCCCGGACGGCCCGCTCCGACTCGCCGACCCACTTCGACAGCAGCTCGGCGCCCTTCACCGAGAGCACGTTCGCCTGCCCGGTCCCGGCCATCGCCCGGACCAGGAACGTCTTGCCACAGCCGGGTGGCCCGTACAGCAGCACGCCGCGGGCCGGCTGGACACCCAGCCGCGCAAAGGTGTCCGGATAGGACAGTGGCCAGAGGACGGTCTCGGTGAGCGCCTGCTTCACCTCGGTCATGTCGCCCACGTCGTCCAGCGTCAGGTCGGGGATGTCCAAAGTGGACTCGGACATCGCCGTCGGCCGGACCACCTCCAGCGCGCCGAGCAGGTCGTCGGCGAAGATCATCGGGTTGGCGACGTCCTTCTGCCGCAGCGCGGCCCGGATCGCCGCCTCCCGGCGCAACGCCAGCAGGTCGGCGGCCACGAATCCCGGCGTCTTCTCCGCGATCTCGTCCAGGTGCACGTCCGAGGCCAGCGGGGAGGACCGCAGCAGCACGTCCAGCAGGGCGCGGCGCCCGGCCCGGTCCGGCAGTGGTACGGACAGCTCGTGGTCCAGCCGCCCCGGCCGCCGCAGCTCCGGCGACACCCCTTCCGGCCGGGCGCTGGTGCAGATCACCGCGACCCCGGGCGCGGTCACCGCCCGGGAGACCACGTCCAGCAGCACGGTCGCGACCGGCTTGGCGTCCTCCCGCGGCGCCAGCGCCTCGACGTCCTCGATCAGCAGCACCGCCGGCGTACGCCGGGAGGCCTCGGCCACCGCCTCGCGCAGCGCCGACGCGGCCGCGGACGCCTCCAGCGCGGCGATCCCGGGCGCCCACCGCCGTACGACGGAGGCGCCGACGGCGGCCGCGACCGACCGGACCAGCGTGGTCTTGCCCGACCCGGCCGGGCCGGTGACGAGGATGCCGAGCTGCGGGGTCGTCCCGAGCCGGGCCAGCACGTCGGTGTGGTGGAAGCCGAGGTCCAGCCACTCCCGCAGCTGCCCGGCCTGGGACTGCAGCCCGGGCAGGTCCTCGATCGCGGGCGCCGGGTCGTCCTCGGCCGGGCCGCCGCCGGCGGTCGCGCCGGCCAGCGCCGGGGTCGCGCTGCCGGTGGTCGAGGCGCCGTCCCGCCAGCCGACGACGGTGCCCATGGTCACCAGCGCCGGCCCTTCCGGCTCCGTCCCGGTCACGGTGAGCAACGTCGTGGTCCAGGCCATGCCCATCGCGGTCGACAGGCTGCGGCGGGCGGAGGCGGCACCGCGCAACGCACCCGGGGCGGCGTCCTGGGGGAGCAGCGAGACGTTGTCACCGGCGGTGACGACCTTGCCGAGCAGCGCCTCTCGCAGCATCGTCGGCCGGACCGCGGTCATCGCGTCGGCGGCGCCGGCGACCACGACCCGGCGGGCCTCGTTCAGGTTGGCCGGCGCGACCGTGACCGGGTCGCCGTCGCGGACGCCGAGATTGCCCAGCAGCAGGTCGTCGCAGAGCAGCTCGCCGCGGGCCCCGTCGGAGACGGCGGCGACCGCGCCGGTGGTCCGGGCGCCGGTCAGCCGGACCGCGTCCCAGGGCGCGAGGCCGAGCGCGGCCAGCACCTCCCGGTGCAGCCGGACCACGCCGCGCCGGGCGTCGAGCCGGGCGGTGGTGAGCCGTGCGGTCAGCGTCAACGCGCGCCGGTCGGACGCCGGATTTGTCACCCGGGGAGTCTAGGCTGGAAACAGATCACGGCATGGCAACCGAACGGGCACGAGTGACGTCAGCCAGGAGAGGAACTGGTACGCGAGTCACAGCGTTCGCGTTACCGTCGGGATGCGCGGTTCGGCAACGGAGCCGCCGCGGAGTTGGCTGTGCAGGGAGCAGGAGCACATGGACAGCAGTGGGTACCGCAGTGACGGCGTCGGGCTGGCCGTGGCCATCGTCAACGCTGTGTACGGAGCCGAGCCCGACGTCGACGACGGCGACCTGCTCGAGACCTCACTGCGCGAGTTCGGCGTGATGAACCGCACGCTGTCCGTCCGCGAGAAGGCGGGGCTGCGGGGCTGGGCCGGCCACCTCCACAACGTGTTCGCGGCCGACGACGCCGACGACGCGGCGCACCTGCTCAACCAGCTCCTCGACGTGGTCGTCACCCATCCGTACCTGACCGGACACGGTGGCCGGCTGCACCTGCACTACGCGCCGGCCGAGGCCGACCCGCTGCACCGGGTGCAGGCCAGCACGGCGATGGGCCTGGCGATCGTGCTCTGCGACTACGGCATGGCCCGGCTGGGCGTCTGCCGGGCCTCCGACTGCGAATGCGTGTACGTCGACGTCTCCCGCAACGCTCAGCGCCGGTTCTGCTCGGAGAGCTGCGCCAACCGGACGAACGTCGCTGCCTTCCGCGCCCGGGCCAAGAACACCTCGGCGACCGCCAGCGTCTCCGGCTGAGCCTTCGACCCTCGTCGAAGGGTTCCGGGCCTCGCGTCGTCCGGATGAGCGTTCCCGACGACCCGGGCTGGGTGCTCGACGGCATCCCGTTCGGTGAAGGCCCACGCCGCTGGCCCGGCGAGCAGCACGCGCCGGGCTCTCGCCGAGGGCGTCCTGGACGGCCTCAGGCCAGGATGACCTCCACCGCCGGCGGCTCGGCGGTCGGCTCCAGCTCCAGGTGGGTCGCGCCCGCGGCCAGCGCGAGGTCGACGGCCGCGGCCCGCAGGATCACCACCTGACCCTCGTCGGCCGACACCGCCAGCGTCGAGACCGCCGCGCGCACCGAGACGTGCGCACCGCTCTTGGCCCGGCGGACCTCGCCCAGCACCCAGGAAGCCAGCTCCGGCAGTCGCGGGTCGACCGTCCCGGCAGCGGCCCGCAGCGAGGACGCCGCCGGCCAGGCCGCGGCGTGGATCGAGCCGTCGTGCCACCAGGACCAGACCTCGTCGGTGCTGAACGGCAGCGTCGGCGCGAGCAGCCGCAGCAGCACGTCCAGCGCGGCCCGCAGCCCGGCCACCGCGGAGGCGGCACCGGCCGGGTCGGTCGCCCCGTACGCGCGGGACTTCACCAGCTCCACGTGGTCGTCGCAGAACCACCACGCGTACGCCTCGGCCGCGGCCAGCGCCCCGGCGTGGTCGTAGGAGTCGAAGGCCTCGGTGGCGGTGGCGACCGTGTCGGCCAGCCGGGCCAGCGCGGCCCGGTCGACGGCCGCGGTGGGCGCGCCGCCGGAGTACGGGAGCCCGAGCACGAACCGGGCCACGTTGAGCAGCTTCACCGCCAGCCGCCGCCCGACCCGCAGCTGCCCGGGGTCGTACGCGGTGTCCACCCCGAGCCGGGCCGACGCCGCCCAGTACCGCACCGCGTCCGCCCCGAATCGCTCCAGCGGCTCGGCCGGCGTCGTCACGTTGCCGCGCGACTTCGACATCTTCTTGCGGTCCGGGTCCAGCACCCAGCCCGAGATCGCGGCGTCCGACCAGGGCAGCCGGTCCAGCGCGAGGTGCGAGCGCAGCACCTCGGTGAACAGCCAGGTCCGGATGATCTCGTGCGCCTGCGGGTGCAGGTCGTACGGGAAGACGCGCTCGAACAGGTCCGGGTCGCCGTACCGGTCGCCGGCGATCCAGGGGGTCAGCGACGAGGTCGCCCAGGTGTCGAGCACGTCCCGCTCGCCGGTGAACCCGCCCGGCTGATCCCGCTGCGACGCGGTGTACCCGGGCGGCGCGTGGACGGCCGGGTCGACCGGCAGCGAGGCCGGCAGCAGGATCGTCCCGTGGTCCGCCGACCCGTCGGCGGAGATCCCGTACCAGAGCGGGATCGGCACGCCGAAGAACCGCTGCCGACTGACCAGCCAGTCGCCGGCCAGGCCGCGGACCCAGTCCTCGTAGCGGGTCCGCATGAAGTCCGGGTGCCAGTGCAGCTCGCGGCCGCGGGCCAGCAGCGCCGCCCGCAGCTCCGGGTCCCGGGAGCCGTTGCGCAGGTACCACTGTCCACTCGCGACGATCTCCAGGGGGCGGCGGCCGTTCTCGTAGAAGGAGACCGTGTGCCGCACCGGCCGCGGCTCCCCGCGCAACGCGCCGGCCGAGCGCAGCAGCTCCACCGTCCGCTTGCGGGCCGAGAACACGGTCAGCCCGGCCAGCTCCTCGTACGGCGGGCCGACACCGTCCGGCGGCGCGGCCAGGAAGCGACCGTCCCGGCCGAGCACCGGGCGGGTCGGGAGCCCGAGCTCCCGCCACCAGGTCACGTCGGTGAGGTCGCCGAACGTGCAGACCATCACCAGCCCGGTGCCCTTGTCCGGCTCCGCCAGCCGGTGCGCGAGCACCGGCACCTCCACGCCGAACACCGGCGTCCGGAGGGTGGTCCCGACCAGCGCGGCGTACCGGGGGTCGGTGGGGTGCACGACGACGGCCACACAGGCCGGCAGCAGCTCGGGCCTGGTGGTGTCCACTGTGTACTGTCCGAACGCGAGCGAGTGCCAGGCCCCGTCGACCTCGCGGTCCTCCAGCTCGGCCTGGGCCACCGCGGTGCCGAAGTCGGCGTCCCACAGCGTCGGCCCGTCCGCCCGGTACGCGTCGCCGCGGCCGAGGTCGTCCAGGAACGCCTGCTGCGCCGTCCGGCGGGACCGCGCGTCGATGGACGAGTACGCCAGCGACCAGTCCACCGAGAGCCCCAGCCGGCGCCAGGCCGCGGCGAACACGGTCTCGTCCTCGGCCGCCAGCTGCTCGCAGAGCTCCACGAAACCCTGCCGGCTCACCGGCACCGGGCGGCGGGAGTCCGGAGTGGACGGTGGCCGGAAGTCCGGGTCGTACGGCAGGGTCGGCTCGCAGCGCACCCCGAACACGGTCTGCACCCGGCGCTCGGTCGGCAGCCCGTTGTCGTCCCAGGCCACCGGGTAGAACACGGCCCGGCCGCGCATCCGCTGGTAGCGGGCGACGAGGTCGGTGTGGGTGTAGGACAGGACGTGCCCGATGTGCAGCGAGCCGCTGACGGTCAGCGGCGGCGAGTCGACCGAGAAGACCTCGGAGCGGGAGCGGGAGCGGTCGAAGCGGTACGTGCCGGCGGCGTCCCAGCGCGCGGCCCACTTCTCTTCCAGGCCGTCCAGCGACGGCCGATCCGGGAGCGCGTCCATGCCGGAACCGTACGTCGCAGGGCAAGGCGAAAAGGTCAGCCCAGGCCGGAGAGGCGGTCCAGCAGGGACGCCTTGATCCGCGGGCGGGAGCCGAAGACGAGCAGGAACAACGCCTCCCGGCTCAGCCGCTCGGCGTGGCTGCCGGCCAGCGCGGCCGCGCTGCCCGTGGACACCGCCAGCGCGGCCGCGGCCCGGACCGCCAGCTCGGACGCGGCCGCCCGGGCGGAGGGCATCGCGTCCTCGTCGGGCGAGGTGATCGCGTCGTCCAGGGCCCGCCGGCAGGCGGCGATCTCGGCCCCGAGCTCGTCGGCGGCGCTGCCGGTGAGGAACGAGACGCACCGGCCGGCGACCCCGAGCGGGAGCGAGCCGTTGCTGCGCAGCGGCGGCCCGGTGAACCCGGCAGCCCCGTAGGGGACGACGGCCCGTTCCCGCGACGCCGGCACCGGCAGCCCGGCGAACTCCAGCCGTACGGTCGAGGCGGCGTCGGCGGCGACCGTCCGCTGCCGTTGCGCGGTCAGGCCCGGTCGTTCGACCGCGTCCACGATCAGCCAGACCACGGTGTCCTCGGGTCCGCGGGCGGCCACGTGCAGCACGTCGACCAGCCCCCAGCCGGTGACCCAGGGTGACTCGCCGGACAGCAGCCAGCCGCCGGCCGGGTTCGGGGTCGCCCGCAACCGCGGCGGCCCCGGCAGCAGCCCGCCGTACGCGGCCCCGGCCCGGGCCGAGCCGGCCGCCAGGGCGGGCAGCCAGTCCGCCCGCAGCACCGCCGGGGCGTCCGGCTCGGCCAGCGCCCGGACCAGCCCGTGGTGCTGGGTCCAGACGAACGTGGTGGCCAGGCTGCCGCTCGCCAGCGCCTCCACCACCTGCCCGAACGCCGGCAGGTCGAGGTCGGCGCCGCCGACCGACGCCGGCGCGGCCGCCCCGTACAGCCCGGCGGAGGCGAGCAGCTCCAGCTGCAGCACCGGGACCTGGTCGGCCCGGTCGACCGCCGCCGCCGCCGGGAACAGCACGTCGTCCGCGATCCGCCGTGCCGTCTCCAGGAGCGTCACGACGGAAGAAGCTACTGCACCACCGGATAGCGCAGCGTCGCGCCGAGGCCGTCGGTCAGGTCGAGCTGCCCCGGCGCGAGCGTGACGATAGAGGCGTCGGTCCCGGCGACCGCGCGGACCAGCGCGGCGTCCAGCCGCTCCCGCACCGGCTCCCGGACGCCGAGCTCGGTCAGCTCTTCCTCGGTCAGCGCCAGGTGGGTCGGCTCCGGCCCGATCCAGGCCGTCGCGTCCGTGCCCGGGTCGTCGACGACGAGCAGCGTCTCCACCTGGGCCTGACGCAGCGCGGCGACCGTGCCGGCCAGCCCGGAGGTGGCGAGCACGTCGCCGACGCCGGAGCCGGCCCGGCCGGCGGCCTCCGCGTACCGGTCGGTGACGGCCTTGTCCCGGTCGGCGGCGACCCGGGCCACCGCCTCCTCGACCGCCGCGGTGAGCTTGGGTTCGTCGCCGCCGTCGGCCCGGCCGCCGTGCTCGAGCTGCACGACCAGCGAGCGGGCGTGCTCGCCGAGCGCGTCCAGCAGCGCGCCGCGAGCGCGGACGTCACCGGCGACGACGACCACCTCCGCGGCCACCCGCCGGACAGCGGACTCGACGGTCTCGGCGACCTGCCGCGCGTTGGCCTCCCAGAGGTTCTCGGCCCGGTGCTGGTAGCGGTTCTGGGCCCAGCCGCCGACCGCGGTCTTGTGCACCTCGGAGTCGTCGCCCTCGACGGTGGCGGTCCGCTTGCCGCCCGGCCCGTGCACGGTCACGTCCGCGCCGACCCGATCGACCAGCACGAACACGTGCGGGACGGTCGGGCCGAGCTGCGCGACCAGCGGCATGAGATGCGGCAGCGGGCCGAAGCGGGCGGTCTCCCGGCGCGGCGGCCCGGGCAGCACGCCGTCCATCCGCAGCGTGCCGCCGGAGGCGACCAGCAGCTGCCCGTGCGCGCCGGAGACGTCGGCGTGCCCGCCGACCGCGGCCTCCATCGCGTCGAGCGTGGCCGCGTCGGCGCCCTGCGTCGCCAGCTCGGACCGCAGCGCCCGCCAGCGGCCGGCTACTTCCTGCGGGCCGAGCTCCTTGGCCCGGGACGCGTCCAGGTACGCCGTCGCGTACGGACCGGGTGTGGCGAGCAGGTCGGACCAGGTGTCGAGACGGGTCATGCCGGTTGCCTACCCCTGAACCGCCGGTCGATCACGCCGCCCGGCGGAACGTGCGGCGGTACCGTTGCGGGGACGTACCGACCCGGCCGGAGAAGTGGTGCCGGAGGGTGGCCGCGCCGCCGAAGCCGACCCGGCGGGCGATCTGGTCCACGTCCAGGTCGGTGGTCTCCAGCAGCCGCTGCGCGAGCAGCACCCGCTGCCACGTCAGCCAGTGGTGCGGGGTGGTCCCGGTCTCGGCCCGGAACCGGCGGGCGAAGGTCCGCTCGGACAGGTGCTCCCGCCGGGCCAGCCCGGACACCGTCAGGTCGTCGGCGAGGTGGTCGGCCATCCAGGCCAGCAGGTCGGCCAGGTCGTGGTCGCCGTCGGGCGGCAGCGGGTGCTCGACGAACTGGGCCTGCCCGCCGTCCCGGTGCGGCGGCACCACCATCCGCCGGGCCACCGCGTTGGCCACCTCGGGGCCGTCGATCTCGCGCAGCACCTGCAGCGAGAGGTCGACCGCGGCGGACGTGCCGGCGCTGGTCATGACCGCCGTCTCGGCCACGTAGAGCACGTCCGCGTCCAGCTCGACGGCCGGGAACAGGGCCCGGAAGCGGTCCGCGTAGAACCAGTGCGTGGTCGCCCGCCGTCCCTCCAGCAGCCCCGCGTACGCCAGCGCGAACGTGCCCGAGCAGAAGCCGAGGGCCCAGGCGCCGCGGTCCAGGGCCGCATGCAGCGCGTCGATCACCGCCGGCGGCGGAGCCACGTCCAGGCGCGGCCAGCTCGACACGATCACGAGGTCGGCGCCGGCCAGCCGCTCCAGCCCGTACGGGCTGTCGACGGTGAAGCCGGACCGGGTCCGGACCGGTCCGGGCTGGTCCAGGCAGACCGCGAAGTCCCAGTTCGGGATGCCGCGGTCGGACCGGTCGGTGCCGAAGACCTCGCAGGCGACGCCCAGTTCGAAGGCGGACAGGCCGGCCGTACCGAGGACAGCGACGGACCGGCCGGGCGGCGTACGGAGCATGGCAGGATCTTAACGAAGATCAGTGCTTCTGCCACTCGTACGGTGGTCCAGACCAGAGGATTATGGTCGACATGGAACCCGTCGTCCTGCTTCTCGTCTTCCTGTCCCTCGCCGTCGCCTCCCTGCTCTGGGGCGTCGACTCCCGCGAATCCCACAACAACTGGAACCGCAGCTGACCGGGATCGGGCGCCGGGTCACAGCGAGCTGAGCACGGCCTCGGCCCAGCCGACACCGACCGGCTCCGCGGTGACCCGGACGTCCTGGCCGGTCGCGCGTGCTGCCTCGATCGGCGGTGTCATGTGCGGCGCGGCGGCACCGTTCGCGGTGACCCACATCGTGCCGACGGCCGCGCCCATGCCAAGGTCGCTGGCGCTGTCCCCGATCGCGACCGCGTCCTGCGGCGAGAGCCCGCGCCGCTGCAGGTCCCAGGCGACCGCGCCGCCCTTGGACAGCCCGTCCGGCATCAGGTGGTAGATGTGTGGCGGGTGCGCCTGCGGCACCAGCTCCGGCCAGGTCCGCCCGGCCAGCACCCCGTTGTCCCGCAGCCGCAGCCAGCCCAGGCCCTGCTGGGCCAGCCAGGCCTCGGCCTCGGCGACGTCCACCAGCCCGCGGATCATCGCGTCGGCCTCGTGCCCGGCGTGCCAGGGCGCGTGCCACTGCAGCCGGCCCGGATACCGGGCGAACAGCGCGTCCGGCAGCCCGGCGGCGGCCATCACCTCGATGGGCAGCCGTCCCGCGTACTCGGCCGGCATCGCGCCCGGCAGCGCCTCCGACGACCGCCCGCGGTCCCAGCCGACCAGCGCGCCGAGCTCGGCCACGAACCCGTCCGCGCCGAAGATCCGGGCCGCCTCGACCAGCTGGGCGCGGGTGCGCCCGGACACCAGCACGAGCGCGACGCCGGCCCGGTGCAGCTCCAGCAGCGCCCGGGCCGGCGCCAGCGTCGGGGAACGGTCGTCCGCGGCGAAGAAGTTGCCGTACGGACCGACCATCGTGCCGTCCAGGTCGGTGTAGAGGACCTTCACGGAGCCAGCTAACCGGCGGAACGACCAAGAAGCTAGCTAGCCTTGCGATAGCGGGTCATGTACTCCGGCACGGTCCGCAGCGGCGGCCGTTCCGAGGGCACCATGTCCAGCGTCAGCAGCACGTAGTCGTCCTCCGCGCGTTCGAACTGGGTGAGCTCGGTCGCCACCGGCGGCATCTCCAGCCGGCCCTCCCGGCGCAGTCGCTCGAACGCGACCTGCAGGATCTCGCTCGACATCCGGCCGAGCTTGCCGATCTCCTGGTTGCGGTGCTTGCGCCGGGACAGGTCGACCTGGGCCAGCCCGTCCAGCCCGACCAGCCGCAGCGCGTCGACCAGCAGGCCGATCTCCACGCCGTACCCGGTGGGGAAGGGGAGCTGCTCCAGCAGCTCGCGGCGGGCCGCGTACTCCCCCGAGAGGGGCTGGACGAAGCCGGCCAGCTCGGGCCAGTGCATGTTCAGCACGGGCCGGGCGACGAGCTCGGTGACGCGGCCGCCGCCGGCCGGCATCACGGTCTCGCCGTGGCTGAGGTGCCGGTCGTAGGTGGCCTTGACCAGCTGCACCGACGGGTTCGTCAGCAGCGGGCCGAGCAGTCCGGTGACGAAGTTCGGGGTGAAGTCGTGCAGGTCGGAGTCGACGAAGACGAGGACGTCGCCGGTCGTCGCGGCGAGTGACCTCCACAACACCTCGCCCTTGCCGGGCAGCGGCTCGAACTCGCCGAGCACCTCCTCGCGCCGGACGACCTTGGCCCCGGCCTCGACCGCGGCGTCGTACGTCCCGTCGGTGGAGCCGGAGTCCATCACGACCAGCTCGTCGACCAGCCCGTGCCGCTCGACCAGCCTGGTACGGATCGTGGAGACGATCGCGCCGACCGTCTCCTGCTCGTTCAGGGCCGGAAGCACCACGCTGATGCGGGTGTCACCCTTGACGTCCACGAGTCTGGACGCCTGCCAGTCCGCGGCACGTGAGGTCCGCGTCTCGAACCAGCGCCTGACGTCTTCCTGCATGCACCATCCCCTTCCGTGGGGCCCCCAGCTCGGCCACTCGTGCTTGAATGGCAAGTACAACTGAACGCACGCCTCATCCAGAGGGGCAGAGGGACACGGCCCGATGAAGCCCCGGCAACCACCGCCTGAACAACCGCGGCAGGTGCCAACTCCGTCCCGGGATTCACTTGCCCGGGGAAGATGAGAGGACTGTAAGTGACCCTGACTGCCGACGCCTCGACCTCCTCTGCCGCCGACTCGCTTCGTTGCCGCAACTGTGGAGCCCGCTTCCCTCTCGGTCCGCAGCACGCGTGTTTCGAGTGCTTCGGCCCGCTCGAGGTCGGCTACGACCATGATGCGCTGACCGGGTTAACGCGATCCAGCATCGAGGCCGGGCCGCACTCGATCTGGCGCTACTCGGCCCTCCTCCCGGTGGGACAGGATGCCCGGGCCCGGGTGACTCTGAACCCCGGGATGACTCCGCTGGTGCGGGCCGACCGGCTGGCGGCCGAGCTGGGCATGCGCTCGCTCTGGGTGAAGGACGACAGCGCCAATCCGACCCACTCGTTCAAGGACCGGGTCGTCTCGGTCGCGCTGACCGCGGCCAAGCAGCTCGGCTTCACCCGGGTCGCCTGCGCCTCTACCGGCAACCTGGCCAACTCGGTGGCGGCCCACGCCGCCCGGTCCGGGCTCGACTCGATCGTGCTCGTCCCGGCCGACCTGGAGCCGGCCAAGATCGTCCAGACGGCCGTGTACGGCGGCACCCTGGTCGCGGTCGAGGGCTCGTACGACGACGTCAACCGGCTCTGCTCGGAGCTGCAGGAGACCGACGAGTTCGAGGCGACGGCGTTCGTGAACGTCAACGTCCGGCCGTACTACGCCGAGGGGTCCAAGACGCTCGGCTACGAGGTGGCCGAGCAGCTCGGCTGGCGGCTGCCGCAGCAGGTCGTGATCCCGATGGCGTCGGGATCGCTGCTGACCAAGGTGGACAAGGCGTTCGGGGAGCTGGTGTCGCTGGGGCTGGTGGACTCCTCGCCCTGGCGGGTGTTCGGGGCCCAGTCCTCGGGGTGCGCGCCGATCTCGACCGCGTTCGCGCTCGGGCGGGACGTGGTCGAGCCGGTCAAGCCGACCGGGATCGCGAAGTCGCTCAACATCGGCAACCCGGCCGACGGGCCGTACGCGCTGGACGCGGTCCGGCGGTCCGGCGGGGCCATCGCGGACGTCGGCGACGAGGAGATCCGCGACGGCATCCAGCTGCTGGCCCGCACGACCGGGATCTTCGCCGAGACCGCGGGCGGGGTCGTGGTGGCGACGCTGCGCCGGCTGCTCGCGGCCGGCGCGCTCGACCCCGCGGCCGAGACCGTCATCTACAACACCGGTGACGGGCTCAAGACGCTCGACGCGGTCGCCGGCCGGCTGGGCCCGACCATGACGGTCAAGCCCACGCTCCGCTCCGCCCGCGAAGCCGGGCTCATCGGCTGATGGACTCCTCGCTGGACCTGCTGCGGCCGTCCGACCCGGGGTACGGCGCGGTGACCTCGCCGTGGACGGCGTCGGCGGTGCAGCGGCCGGCGCTCGTCGCGCGGGTCCGGTCGTACGAGGGCGTGGTCGACGCGGTCCGGCTGGCCGAGCGGTCCGGGCTGACGGTGGCGGTGCAGTGCAGCGGGCACGGTGCCGCGGGCGAGCTGGACGAGCGGACGCTGCTGGTCGACACCTCCCGGCTGGTGTCCGTCAGCGTGGACCGGGCCGCCCGGACCGCGGTCGTCGGCGCCGGGACCACCTGGGGCGACGTGGCCGCGGTGACCGGGTCCTCCGGCCTGTCCGGACTGGCCGGGACCTCGGCCGGGGTCGGCGTGGCCGGCTACACCTTCCACGGCGGGATCGGCTGGCTGGCCCGTGCCCATGGGCTGGCCGCCGCCCGCCTCACCGCAGTGTCCTATGTGGACGCTGCCGGAGCTGTCCGGACAACCTCCGAGGCCGTCGACCCCGAGGCGCTCTGGGTCTTCCGCGGTGGCGGCGGGATCGGGGTCGCGACCGAGCTGGAGTTCGGGCTGGTGCCGGCCGGGCCGGTGTGGGCGGGCTACCTGCTCTGGCCGGAGGAGGCGCTGGGCGACGTGGCCGGCGTCTGGGCCGGGCTGGTGGACCGGCTGCCGGAGTCGGTGAGCACGGTGCTCGGGCGGCTCGGGATGGCGCCGGTGGAACCGGTCCGCGGTGCCCCGGTCGCATACCTCGGGGTCTGCGCGACGGATCTCGCGGCGGGACAGGCGTTCTCGGCCGCGGTGGCGGGCGCGCTGCCGGCGCCGGTCGTCGCCGCGGTCGGGGAGATGCCGACGTCCGGGCTGGGCGCGATCCACCTGGACCCGCCCGGTCCGGTGCCGGCGCTGGGCGACAGCCGGTTCCTCACCTCGGCCGCGGCGACCGCGGACATCCTCGCCGCGGCCGGATCCCTCGGCGAGGTCGAGGTCCGGCACGTCGGCACGGTGCCGGGTCCGCACGGCGCGCTGACGTCGGCACCGGCGCCGTTCCTGCTGCACGCGACCGGCGCGGCCGGCGAGCCCGGGACGCTCGACGACCTGGCCGCGGTCCTCGCCGCGGCCGCGCCGGTGGACTCCGGCCGGTCCTTCGCCGCCCTGCGCGACGGGCAGCCGACCGCGCCGGACGCGCTGCTCCCGTCCCACGCGGCCGACCTCGCCCGCATCCGCCGCGAACGCGACCCCGCCGGCCGCGTCACCCCCGCCCGCTCCCTCACCGCCTGACCCCCGGAGGGCGGCCCGCGCGGAGCGGCGCGCGGGCGGGCGGGATGATTCGGGCGTGGGGGAGGATGCGCTGGCGGCGGAGACGCTGTCCGGGTGGGCCCGGCGGGTAGCCGGGGTCCTGCGCCGCAGCGGCCGCCCGCTGCTCGTCCTGCAGCTGGCCGTGCTCCTCCCGGCCGGCGCTGTCGCCTTTGGACTGTCGCACGTGGGCCGAGTCGGCGACGTCCTCGCCGGCCTGCTCGGCGCGGCCGCGATCACGCTGGCCCAGGCCGCGTCGGTCGACCTCACGATCCGGGAGGCTGCCGGCCGCCCGACCGCGGTGTCGGCGGCGCTGACCGCGGGCGTCCGGCGGACCCCGCTGCTGCTGGGCTGGTCGGCGCTGACGGCGGTGCTGACCCTGGCCGGGCTGGCGCTCGCGGTGCTGCCCGGTCTCTACGTCGCCGCGGTCGGCGCGGCCGCCCTGCCGGGCGCGGTCGTCGTCGAGGGCGCCGGCCTGCGCCGGGCCGCCGCGCTGGTGAACCGCCGGCTGGCCGGCACGATCGCCCGCTGCGCGGCCGGCCTGTTCGCCGCCGCCTTCTACGGCGCGCTGGCCGGGGCCGCGGTCCAGGCCCTGCCCAGCGGTCCGTCCCAGGTCGTCCGGGCCCTGGTGGCGCTGCCGTTCTCGGTGCTGGCGACGGCGTTCGCGACCGTCACGTACGCGGGTCTGCGGCGGGCCGCGGACGGCTCCGGAGCCGCCGATCTGGCCGCCGAACTGGACCGCTGAGACGGTGTTTCACGGGACTGGTTTCGTGTACCGTCCCGCTCGGTCGAGGTTCAGGTTTCGGGCGCGAGCATCACGTCCTCGCAAGGCGTGCACACGGCAAGTGCGGGACCGGTGGCTAAGACCCGGGTTCCGTGCGGTGCGGGGTCCGATCGCCCCGAGGTAGGAGTGCACGTGGCACAGGGCACCGTGAAGTGGTTCAACGCCGAGAAGGGCTACGGCTTCATCGCCGTGGACGGCGGGCAGGACGTGTTCGTCCACTACTCGGCCATCCAGATGGACGGCTACAAGTCCCTCGAGGAGGGCCAGCGCGTCGAGTTCGACGTGGCGCAGGGCCAGAAGGGTCCCCAGGCGGACGCCGTCCGTTTCCTCGTCGAGAACTGACCTGACACCGGCGGCCCGGTTCCCCCGGTGGGGACCGGGCTGCCGCGATGCCTCCGGCCGGTCCGGACAGGTTCAGCCGAGCCGCCGCACCATGGGCAGCCGGGACCGGGTCAGCAGCCCGACCGCCAGCACTCCCAGGACCGGTACGCCGACGCCGACCAGCAGCACCGTCGACCACGGCACCACCAGCGGGTAGCCGTTCAGTCCGGACATGATGGTCAGCCCGATCACCGCGCCGAGCAGGACGCCGAGCCCCACTCCCAGCCCGGCGATCAACGCCGCCTGCACCATCGCCAGCCCGCGCCGCCGCCGCGGCGGCGCCCCGATCGCCGCCAGCGTGGCCAGGTCGGCCCGGCCCTCCGCGGCCGACAGCGTCACCGAGATCGCGACGCCGGCCAGGGTCACCAGCCCGGCCCCGCCGATCAGCGCGATGAACCCGGGCAGGTACGGCCGGCCGTAGCCGCGCTCGACCTGCAGCGAGGACCCCACCGGCCCGAGCGCCGTCTGGGCCCGGTCCTCCTCGGCGCTGGTCGGCATCCGGCTGTTCTCCAGCACCACCAGGGTGGTCTGCGGCGCGGCCCCGAGCGACCGCGCGGTCGCGTCGCTGATCACCGCCAGCGGAATCCCGTAGAAGCTGGGGTTCTCCAGCAGCACGGCCGGCAGCGTGACCGTCTTCTCCGCCGGCGGCGCCGCGTCCTCGGCCGACGAGGCCGGGCCGGTGATCTGCAGCCGCGTCGTCCCGTCCCGGATCAGGCAGGGCAGGGTGACGACCACCCGGCCCGCCGCCAGCGCGGCGGTCGCCGCCCCCGCCGACCGCGCGCCGGCCACCAGCCCGGCGTCGCCCGATCCCACGGCCACGTCGGAGGTCGACTGCGCGTTCCCGCAGCCCTCCGGGCCGGCCGGCAGCACCTGGACCAGCCCGGGGTAGTCGCCCTTGTCGCCCGGCAGCTGGGCCGCCCGGACCGGGACGATCGCCGCGGTCGGCAGCTCGGTCGCGGCCGACCGGACCGCGGCCAGCTGGTCGGCCTGGCTGCCGGACCCGGACGAGGACGCGGTCCCGTCGTCCGGGCTCAGGTAGACCGAGGCCCAGCCGGCCGGCAGCGCGGGCTGGTACGCATCCCGGTCCCGCTGGTCGTAGCTCGCCACCGCGAACGCCACCGCGACCGAGCCCGCCACCGCGACCATGACCGCCCCGACCGCCGGACCCGTACGGTGCCGGTGCCGGGCGGCGTCCCGCAGCGCGAGCCGCCCGGTCAGCGACAGCCGCCCGCCGAACCGGCCGGCCAGCCCGACCAGCGTCGGTGCCAGCACGGTCAGCGCGACCATCGTCAGCCCGAAGCCGAGCACCAGGCCCAGCGGATAGACCAGGCCGTCGGCGCCGGCGCGGCGGGCCGCGGCCCAGCGCCAGGCGACCAGCCCGGCGATCACCAGCCCCGCGACCGCGGCGACCGTGGCCGCGGCGGCCAGCTGGTGCCGGGCCCGGCCCGGTCGTCCCTGCCGGCCGGCCAGCGCGGCCACCACCGGGACCCGGGACGCGCTCGAGGCCGGGACGACCGCGGCGGCCAGCCCGGCCAGGACGCCGGCCACCGCGGCTATGCCCAGGTCCCGCGGCGAGACCACCAGCCGGCCGAACTCCTGGTCGGTCAGCCGTTCCAGCGGTCGCCGGGCGGCCAGCACCGCCAGCACGCCGAGCACCAGCCCGGCGGCCGCGCCGATCCCGCCGAGCACGGCCCCCTGCGCCAGCAGCATCCGGCGGACGTCCGCGCGCCGGCCGCCGTTGGCGAGCACCAGCGCGGAGTCCCGCACCTGCCGCCGGGCCGCGACCGCGAACGCCGTCCCGGCCAGCAGCACGACCTCCAGCAGGCCGAGCCCCGCGACCAGCACGATCACCGCGAGAAGGGTCGGGTCGCCGCCGCCACCGCCGTCCGGGGCGGCCCAGCGCCCGGGGTGCAGCACGGCGTCGCGCGGGGACAGGAACAGCCCGGCGGCGGCCAGCTTCTGCTGCAGCGCGACGTCGGCGCTCGCCCCCGCCGGCAGCGTGACCAGGTAGTCCACCGGCGTCGGGGACTCCTTCCCGGTCCAGCCCGGCAGCCCGGCCGCGAACTGGCAGGACAGGCAGGCCGGGTCGGCGGCCAGCCCGACCACCGTCTGCGCCGGCGTCCCGGCCGGCCGGACGACCTGCCCGACCCGGACCCCGAGCCGGTCGGCCAGCGCGGGGGAGAGGGTCAGCTCGCCCGGCGCCCCGGCCGGCCGCCCGGACCGTACGGACAGCAGGCCGGCGGCGGCCGGGTCGGTCCAGGCCAGCTCGGTGGTGCGGGCCAGCGTGGTCCGGTCGCCGGTGACGAAGGCGACCGTGCCGTCCGGCGGCCGCGGCAGCAGTCGCGTCCCGGCCGGCAGGTACGTCGCCGGGTCGACCGTCGCGGCGTCGCGCTGCGGTGTCCCGTCGGAGGCCTGGTACGTGGTCCCGGTGACCTGGATGCGGGCGTAGTCGCTGACCGAGAGCGTCCCGTCGGCGGCGCCCATGGTGCGGGTCGCCTGCGTACCGGGGTCGAGGTTCTGGGTCCGGAACGCGGTGTCCAGGAACGCGGTGCCCAGCACCGGCGCGGCCACCAGCGCCGCGACCAGCACGGTCCGGCCCGGGTGCCGCCGGGCCGTCCGCCGGGCCACCCGCAGCACCGGCCGCCAGCGCGCGAGGATCACCGCAGCAGGCTCTCGGCCGGCTCCAGCGGGCGGGTCTCGTCGACCACCACCCCGTCCCGGAGGAAGACGATCCGGTCGGCCCAGCCGGCCAGCCGGGCCTCGTGGGTGACCAGCACGCCGGCCACCCCGTCGTCGCAGCGGGCCCGGATCAGCCGCAGCACCGCCTCGCCGGTCTCGGAGTCCAGCGCGCCGGTCGGCTCGTCGGCCAGCAGCAGCGTGCGCTCGCCGACGATGGCCCGGGCGATCGCGACCCGCTGCTGCTGCCCGCCGGACATGTCGTCCGGGAACCGGTCGGCCAGCTCGGCCAGGCCGAGCCGGTCCAGCGCGGCGATCGCCTGCTTGCGGGCCCGCCGCGCGCTCACGCCGTCCAGCTCCCGCGGCAGCGCCACGTTCTCGGCCGCGGTGAGCGCGGGGATGAGGTTGAGGTCCTGGAAGACGTACCCGACCGAGCGGCGGCGCAGCGCCGCGATCCCGGCCGCGCCGAGCGTGCCGAGATCCTGGCCGCGGACCAGGATCCGGCCCGAGCTCGGGCTGTCCAGGCCGCCGGCCAGGGTCAGCAGCGTCGACTTGCCCGACCCGGACGGCCCCATCACCGCGACCAGCTCGCCGGCCCGGACCGACAGCGAGACGCCGCGCAGCGCGTGCACCGCGGTCGCGCCCTCGCCGTGCACCCGGCTGACGTCGTCGAGCTCCAGCACGGTCTCGGGCTCCGCCCGCTCCGCGGGCCCACTCATCGGGCCGCCTCCGTCGCGGGAGCCGGGGTGTCCACGGACGCGGGCCGCTTGGCCCGGGCGACCCGGGCCTCGCAGTGGTCCAGCCAGCGGATCTCGGCCTCGGCCTGGAACACCAGCGCGTCCAGCACGAGCGTCCAGGCCAGGTCGGCGTCCGCGTCGGCGCGGGCCTTGAGCCGGGTCAGCTCCTGCATCGCCCGCATCGTGGCCGAGCGCTGCACCTGTACGACCTGGCGGACGTCGGCCGTCGGCGAGCCGACCGCGAGGGCCAGCTTGATCGCGAGCTCGTCGCGGGCCGGCGCCGAGCGCTCGACCGGGCTGGCGAACCAGTCGGTGACCGTGGCCCGCCCGGCCCCGGTGATCTTGTACGTCGACTGGCCGTCCTCCTCGGCCGCCTCCACCAGCCCGTCCCGCTCCAGCCGGGACAGGGTCGTGTAGACCTGCCCGATGTTCAGCGGCCAGGTCCCGCCGGTGCGGGCCTCCAGCCGGGTGCGCAGCTGGTAGCCGTAGCTCGGCCCCTCGGCCAGCAACGCCAGCAGCCCGTGTCGTACCGACACCGTGTCCTCCTCCGGACCGTACGAATACCGGGTATGCATACCAGGTATACCAAGGCTCGGTCCAGTGTCCCGATCGGCTTGCACTCGACCGCCGAGAGTGCCAAACTCGGGCTTGGCACTCTCGTACGATGAGTGCCAGGTCGGGACGGTGAGGTCCCCCGCCTGACATCCGGGGACCGTCCGTCGCGGGCACCTCTCGGCCGATGCCAATGTCCAGATCTGTGGAGGACATCACCGCATGGCCAAGATGATCGCGTTCGACGAGGAGGCTCGCCGCGGGCTCGAGCGCGGCATGAACCAGCTCGCCGACACCGTCAAGGTGACGCTCGGCCCCAAGGGCCGAAACGTCGTGCTGGACAAGAAGTGGGGCGCTCCCACGATCACCAACGATGGCGTGTCCATCGCCAAGGAGATCGATCTCGAGGACCCCTGGGAGAAGATCGGCGCCGAGCTGGTCAAGGAGGTCGCCAAGAAGACCGACGACGTCGCTGGTGACGGTACGACCACCGCCACCGTGCTGGCCCAGGCTCTCGTCCGCGAGGGTCTGCGCAACGTCGCCGCCGGCGCCAACCCGATGGCCCTCAAGCGGGGCATCGAGTGGGCCGTCGAGCGGGTCTCCGAGGCGCTGTCCAACGCCGCCACGGACGTCGAGACCAAGGAGCAGATCGCCGCGACCGCGTCGATCAGCGCCGCCGACGCCACCGTCGGGGAGATCATCTCCGAGGCGATGGACAAGGTCGGCAAGGAAGGCGTCATCACCGTCGAGGAGAGCAACACC
>DASYKU010000088.1 GCA_035995165.1 Mycobacteriales bacterium | reverse complement strand
GTCGCGACCGGGTCCCCGGGCGTCCCCACCCGCTGCTTGCGCGCCTCCATGACCTGCGCGAAGAACTCCTCGTACGCCGGCAGCCGGTCGGAGAACCCACCGGACGGCCCCGACCAGTCGGTCGCGTACCCGCCGGGCTCGATCGAGGTGACGTTGATCCCCCACTGCTCGACCTCCTGGGCCAGCGACTGGGTGATCCCCTCCAGCGCCCACTTGGACGCGTGGTAGATCCCGACCCACGGGAACGCCGAGATCCCGCCGATCGAGGACACCTGCAGGATGTGCCCGCTGCCCTGCTCCCGCAGGTACGGCAGCGCCGCCTGGGTCACCCAGAGCGCCCCGAACAGGTTCGTCTCCAGCTGGGCCCGGGCCTCCGCCTCGGTGATCTCCTCGACGAACCCGAAGTGCCCGTACCCGGCGTTGTTGATCACGACGTCGAGCCGGCCGAACCGCTCGTGCGCCTGCGCGACCGCGGCGAAGTCCGCCGCCCGGTCGGTGACGTCGAGCCGGATCGGCAGGATCGCGTCCCCGTACTCGTCCACCAGGTCCTGGAGCGAGTTGGTGTCGCGGGCGGTGGCGGCCACCTGGTCGCCGCGCTCCAGCGCGGCGATCGCCCACTCCCGGCCGAAGCCCTTCGACGTCCCGGTGATGAACCAGACCTTCGACAACCTACGTTCCCTCCGAATCGGCGCGCCGGGCCCGTGCCCGGCGCTTGCCCTCGTGCATCGCCTGCACCCGGGCGATCGGGATCCCCCGACCCTCCTCGACCAGCCCGGCGTCGAGGGGCTGCGGCTCCGGCAGCAACGATGCCCAGTCCGGCCGTACCCGCAACGCCTCGACGGCGGTGCCAACCGTGAAGTCCCCCGGAACGATTCCGTCGAGCTCGTCCCAGGCCACCGGGAACGACACCGGGACACCCGGCCGGATCCGCGGGCTGTACGCGGCGACCACGGTCGCGCCGCCGGCGCGGGTCGAGTCCAGGAACACCTTCCCCTCCCGGCGGTCCTTGACGAACTCGGTGGTGGCCAGCTCCGGGTCGAGCCGCTCGGCCCGCGCGGCCAGCGCCCGGGTCGCCGCCGCGACCTCCTCGATCGACGTCCCGGCCCGGACCGGGATGATCACGTGGACGCCCTTGGAGCCGCTGGTCTTCACCGCGCCGGCCATGCCGATCTCGTCCAGCGCCCGGTGGACCAGGTGCGCGACCGCGGTGACGACCTCGAAGCCGCTGCCCTCGGGCGGGTCGAGGTCCATCACCATGGTGATCGGCGAGTCCGGGTCCTCGTACCGCACCAGCGTGGGGTGGTACTCCACGGCCCGCTGGTTGCCGAACCAGATCAGCGTCCGCTCGTCGTCGCACACCCCGTACGTGACCTCGCGGCGGGACCGCTCGGCCCAGACCTTCGCGGTCGCGATCCAGTCCGGCGCGTACTTGGGCAGGTTCTTCTGCATGAACGGGTCCTGGCCGGCCCGGACCCGGATCACCGACAGCGGCCGCCCGGCCAGCTCCGGCACCATCCGGTCGGCGATCGCCTCCAGGTAGTCGATCAGGTCCCGCTTGGTCGCGCCCGCCTCGTCGAACAGCTCCTCGTCCGGGTGCGTGATCTCCACGGTGTCGGCCATGCGACCACCCTGTCAGACCGGACGGTCAGGGACGTACGCCAGGATGTCCGGATGCTGGACAACCGTTCGATGCCGCCGTCCGCGGTCATCCCCGTGCTCAGCTGCCCGGACGTGGCCGGCGCCAGCGCCTGGCTGCGGCAGGCGTTCGGCTTCCTGGAGCGGCTCGCGATCGGCGAGCACCGCATCCAGCTGTCGTACGGGTCGGGCTCGCTGGTGCTCGCCGCCGGCCCGGCCGAGCCGGCCACGGTGATGGTCCGGGTCGAGGACGCCGACGCGCACTGCGCCCGGGCCCGGGCCGCGGGCGCCCGGATCGTGGCCGAGCCGGCCGACCAGCCGTACGGGGAGCGGCAGTACACGGCGCTCGACCCGGTCGGGCACACCTGGACGTTCTCCCAGACGATCGCCGACGTCGACCCGGAGTCCTGGCTGACCTGACCGGTCGGCTCAGGCCAGCTCCGCCACCGTCGTGACCGTCCGCTGCGGCGGGGTGAAGTGCGGCGGGTAGGTCGCGCCGGTGCGGTTGAGCCAGGCCGTCCGCAGCCCGGCCCGGGCCGCGCCGTCGATGTCCCACGGGTGCACGGCGACCAGGGTCAGCGCGCCCGGTGGCAGCCGGCAGGCCTGGGCCGCGAACAGGTACGCATCCCGGGTCGGCTTCCAGTGCCCGACGTACTCGACCGAGAGCAGCAGCTCGAACTCGGCCCGGATGCCGGCCCGGGTCAGCAGCCCGTCCGCGACCTCGGCCGCGCCGTTGCTCAGGGTCAGCAGCCGGTGCCCGGCCGCCCGCAGCGCCCGGACCCCGCCGACCACGTCCGGGTGCACCGGCAGGTCGAGGAAGCCGGCCAGCACGTGCTCGACCGCGTCCGGGTCGCCGGCCAGCAGCGGCGCCAGCACGCCCCGGGCCACGTCGGCGAACCGGGCCAGCCCGCCCGCGGCCGCGACCGCGATCCCGTCCCGCAGCACGGTCGCGAACCAGAGTTGCGCCGTCGTCGGCGGCAATCCGACCTCGGCGAACCGGGTGCCCATCGGGCCCAGGTCCGACAACGTCTCGTTGACGTCGAACACGTACACCGCCATGACGCCCATCCTCCCCGGCGCCGCCGCGGTCAGCGCAACGATCAGGAGTTGAGGAGGAGGCCCTTGACGTACGCGGCCTGCCCGGCGTGCTGGAGGTCGTCGGAGATCACGCTGACCAGCCGCACGCCCAGGGTCACCGGCGGGTCCCAGTGGGTGTCGACGACCCGGTCCAGATCCTGGTCGGACAGCGTCCGGACGTAGTCGAGGGTCCGCTGGTAGACCGCGTCGTGGTACGCCCGCAGCAGCTCGCCCGGGACCGTGACCGCCTCGACCTGGGCCGGCTCGTGGCCGTAGCCGTGGTCGGCGGGGTCGAACGGGAGGCCGAAGCGGTCGTACCAGCCGGCGTCGGTCCAGGCCTGGGTGGTGCCGGCCACCCCGGCCACGTGGTCGTCCTGGATGCGGGTCAGGTGCCAGACCAGCCAGGCGACCGAGTTGGCGCCCGGCCCCACCTGCTGGGCGAGCTGCTCGTCGGTCAGGCCGTCCAGCGCCCGGCCGACGACGCTCTGGATCCGTCCGAACGCGTCCGCGAGAAGGTCAGCACTCGTCACGGCGGCAGACCCTACTGCGACCGCGCCGCTCCCGCCCGGTGGCTCGTGCCCAGCAGTTGCGGCGATCCCGCGGAGAAGGTCCCCTGGAACCGCCTCCGTCGCCTTGGGACACATTTTAGTTGGTTGATCCATGCAACCAGTTCTACCCTGGGTAACCATGGACCGAGCCGCTTCCGAGGAGCAGCTCGCCACCGAGGTGAGCACGCTGCTGCGGCTCATCCATCCGCTGAAGGCCGCGGCCGCCCGCGAGGGCAGCTCCGTGGTCGGTCACGACCGGTCGGCGATGCTGCTGCTGTTCCCGTTGATGCAGGCACCACAGCGTCCCGGCGCCCTGGCCGAGCTCGCCCACGCCGACCCGTCCACGATCAGCCGGCAGGTCGCCGAGCTGGTCCGGCGCGGGCTGGTCCGGCGGGAGCCCGACCCGTCCGACGGCCGGGCCAGCCTGCTGGCCATCACCGACTCCGGCCGCGAGGTCTGCGCGCAGGTCAAGCGGCTGCGCCGGGACCTGCTCGCGGCCGCCGTGGCCGGGTGGACCGACACCGAGCTGGCCACCTTCGGAGAGCTGCTGAACAGGTTCAACGGCGCGCTCGGCGAGGCGTACTGCCCGCCGGTGCCCCGATTCGTCACCCCGGTCACACCCGCAGAAGCAGAGCAGGAGCTCGCATGACAACCCCGGCCACCCGGAACGCTCCGCAGGAGCAGACCGACGGAGGCTTCACCCACCGCCAGATCCTGATGATCCTCGTCGGCCTGATGATGGGGATGTTCCTCGCCGCGCTGGACCAGACCGTGGTCTCCACCGCGATCCGGACCATCGCCGACGACCTGAACGGCTTCTCGCTGCAGGCGTGGGCGACCACCGCGTTCCTCATCACCTCGACCATCTCCACCCCGCTGTACGGGAAGCTGTCCGACATCTACGGGCGCAAGCAGTTCTTCCTGTTCGCGATCGCGATCTTCATCGCCGGCTCCGCGCTCTGCGGCCTGTCCCGCTCGATGTACGAGCTGGCCGGCTTCCGGGCGATCCAGGGCATCGGCGCCGGCGGCCTGTTCTCGATGGCGCTGGCGATCATCGGCGACATCGTGCCGCCGCGGCAGCGGGCCCGCTACCAGGGCTACTTCCTCGCCGTCTTCGGTACGTCCAGCGTGCTCGGCCCGGTGCTCGGCGGCCTGTTCGCCGGCGCCGACAGCATCCTCGGCGTCTCCGGCTGGCGCTGGATCTTCTACATCAACGTGCCGATCGGGCTGGCCGCGCTGGTCGTGGTCCAGCGGGTGCTGCACATCCCGCACGAGCGGCGCGAGCACCGCATCGACTGGCCCGGCGCGGTCGCGCTGATCGTCGGCCTGGTGCCGCTGCTGACCGTGGCCGAGCAGGGCCGGACCTGGGGCTGGGACTCGGGGCGCTCGCTGCTCTGCTACGTGATCGGCGCCGTCGGGCTGGTCCTGTTCTACCTGGCCGAACGGGCGTACAAGGACGATGCGCTGCTGCCGCTGCGGCTGTTCCGCATCCGCACGTTCGCGATCGCCAGCATCAGCAGCACGATCATCGGCATGGGCATGTTCGGCGCCATCCTGGTGCTGCCGCTCTACCTGCAGATCGTGAAGGGCTACTCGCCGACCAAGGCCGGGCTGAGCACGATCCCGCTGGTGCTCGGCATCATGGTCGGGTCGGTGATCTCCGGTCAGGTGATCTCCCGGACCGGGCGCTACCGGATCTTCCCGATCATCGGCACCGGGCTCATGGTCATCGGCCTGTTCCTGTTCACGCTGATCGGCGCCGACACCCCGCTCTGGCAGACGATGCTGATCATGCCGATCGTCGGCCTCGGCGGCAACATGCAGCCGATCATCCTGGCCACCCAGAACGCGGTCTCGCCGCGGGAGATCGGCGTCGCCACCTCCTCGGTGACGTTCTTCCGGCAGATGGGCGGCACGCTCGGCACCGCGGTCTTCCTGTCGATCCTGCTCACCAACCTGCCCGGCAAGATCGCCGACGCGTTCGGGGCGGTCCGCAACACCCCGCAGTTCCTCGCGGCCCTGGCGGCGCACCCGGACCAGGCCTCGACCCTGCAGAGCGCGACCGGCGGCAACGCCGACCTGAACGACACCTCGTTCATCTCCCGGCTCGACCCGGTGCTCGCGCACCCGTTCAAGGTCGGCTTCGCCGACTCGACCAGCGTGGTGTTCCTCATCGCGGTCGGGGTGATGGTGATCGGGCTGATCGTGGTGCTGTTCCTGCCCGAGATCGCGCTGGCCGACCGGTCCGCCTCGCAGGCCCGCGCGGCGGAGGACACCCCGGCCGAGACGGCCGCGATCCCGCCGGACGGCGCGGCCCCGGCCGACGTCCACTCCGGTGGCTCGGCCGACGCCCTCGCCCCGGCCGGCGCCCGCTCCGCCGGCGCGACCGGCTCCACCGGCGCGACCGGCCACACCGGCTCTGACGGCGCGACCGGCTCCACCGGCGCGGCGGCGGACGGGACACTCGTCCCGGCCCGCGCGCTGGACGGTACGGCCGACGTCGACACCGACGGCAGCGGCCGGCACGCGGCCGGAGGCGACCCGGACGAACTGCGGGTCCCGATCGACGAGCACACCGGCGAGGGCCGGCACGAGGCCGAGCCCGACGCGTACGCCGAGGGCGAGCCCGTCCGCGGCCGCCCCTCCGCCGGCTGACCCACCACCGCACGAACCGCCCCGGGCCCCCACGGACCCGGGGCGGTTCCGTGTCCCGACTCGGGACGCACGGTATGAATGACGGCATGAGCGAGGCGTTGTGGGTGCCGACGGACGAGACCCTCGAGCGGGCGGAGCTGACCCGCTTCCGGCGCGGGCTGGCCGAGCGCACCGGCCGCACCTTCGACACCTACGACGCCCTCTGGCACTGGAGCATCGAGGACCTGCCCGGTTTCTGGGGCGCCGTCTGGACGCACTACGGACTGGACGAGGTCTCCTCGTACGAGTCGGTGCTGGCCGACGACCGGATGCCGGGCGCGGTCTGGTTCCCCGGCGCCCGGGTCAACTTCGCCGAGCGCTGCCTGGCCCCCGGCGACCCCGATGACGTCGCGCTGGTCCTCGTCGGCGAGGGCCCGGACGGCCTGAACACCCCGGTCGAGGTGACGTACGGGGAGCTGCGCCGGCAGGTCGCCGCGGTCGCCGCCACCCTGCGCGGGCTGGGGGTCGGGCCCGGCGACCGGGTGGCCGGCTACCTGCCCAACATCGACGCGGCCGTGATCGGCCTGCTCGCCACGGCCGCGGTCGGTGCCGTGTGGACGGTCGCCTCCCCCGACTTCGGCACCCCGAGCGTGCTGGCCCGGCTGGACCAGGCCGAGCCGGTCGTCCTGCTGGCCGCGGACGGCTACCGCTTCGGCGGCAAGACCTACGACCGCCGGGACACCGTGGCCGAGCTCGTCGCCGGGCTGCCCTCGATCCGGACCGTCGTCACCGTCGACAACCTGACCGTCTCCGCGGACTGGGACCTGCCGGTGTCCACAGTGGCCTGGACCGACGCGGTCGCCGGCGACGCCGAGCCGGAGTTCGCCGACACCGACTTCTCCGACCCGCTCTGGATCCTCTGGTCCTCCGGCACGACCGGCGCCCCCAAGGGCATCGTGCACTCGCACGGCGGCATCGTCCTGGAGCTGCTCAAGGCGGTCGGGCTGCAGTCGGACGTGCAGCGCGGCGACCGGTTCTTCTTCGTCACCTCGACCAGCTGGATGATCTGGAACTTCATGGTCGGCGGCCTGCTCGTCGGCGCTGCCGCGGTGCTTCATGACGGCAGCCCGACCTGGCCGGACGTGGACGGGGCCTGGCGGGTCGCGGAGCTGACCCGGGCCGACGCGGTCGGCTGCGGCGCCGGCTACCTGATGGCCGGCAGCAACGCCGGCTCCTCCCCCGGCGAGACCCTCGACCTGTCCCGGATCCGGACGATCCTGCAGACCGGCTCGACCCTGCCCGACCACGCCTGGGTCTGGACCAGCGAGCACGTCTCCCGCACGGCCCAGCTCAACTCGATCTCCGGCGGTACGGACGTGTGCTCGGCGCTGGCCGGCGCCAACCCGATGGACCCGGTGCACGTCGGCCGGATCCCGGCCGCCGAGCTCGGCGTCGCGCTGGAGGCCTGGGATCCCGACGGCAAGCCGGTCGTCGAGCAGGAGGGCGAGCTGGTCGTGCTCAGGCCGCTGCCCTCGATGCCGCTGTACTTCCTCGCCGACCCGGACGGAACCCGCTACCACGACAGCTACTTCGCCACGTTCCCCGGCGTCTGGCGGCACGGCGACTGGATCACCGTCCACAGTGACCGGTCGATCTCGGTGTCCGGCCGGTCCGACTCCACCCTCAACCGGATGGGCGTACGAATGGGGTCGGCCGAGATCTACGCGGTCGTCGAGCAGCTGCCGGAGGTCTCCGACAGCCTCGTGATCGGGGTCGACCGCAGCGACGGGACGTACCTGATGCCGTTGTTCGTGGTGGCCACCGAGGGGTCCGAAGTGGACGACGCGCTGCGGGCGAAGATCAAGGCGGCGCTGCGTTCGGAGCTCTCCCCGCGGCACGTGCCGGACGAGATCGTCGGGGTGCCGGCGATCCCGCGGACGCTGACCGGCAAGAAGCTCGAAGTGCCGGTGAAGCGGATCCTGCAGGGCGCGACCGCGTCGGCGGTCGCGTCCCCGGGCGCGGTCTCCGACTACGACATGCTCGACTGGTTCGCCACCTGGGGCCGCGAGCACAAGCAGCAGACGCCGGCCCGCGGCACGCGACTGTCCTGAGTGGACGAGCCGGCTTCCGGCGCCGCCGCGGCGACCGGAGTGCTGCGTTCCCCGGCCCGACTCTTCCCGGAGCCGTCGCCGGACGGGAAACCCGCAGGTGATGGAGCCTGTTCGGCGTTGACACCCCCGGGCGGAAAACCTACCGTACGCATCCGTGGGGCTGTCCGGACATGTGATCAAGGCGGCATGAATGGCCTTTCTCGCGGCCGGTAACCTCACGATCGACGACAGCACTGTCGCGATCGGACAGTGTGGTGGCAACGCGCTCTACACGGCTCTCGGCATGTGGCTCTGGGACGAACCGACCACGCTGCTGGCCGGGATCGGCACCGACTTCCCGGCTCAATGGTCGGACCGGCTGACCGCCGCGGGCATCGACACCTCGTGGGTCTGGTCCACCGGCGAGCCGCACGCGCTGCGCTCCGGGCCGCCGGACCCCGCGGTCTGGCCGCTCTACTCCCCCTCGGTGCAGCGGCTGCCCCCGGCCGACTTCGCCGGCGCGCACGTCGCCCCCGGCCCGGTCCGGCAGGTCGCCGACCTCGTCGACGCGCTCGGCTACCAGACCCGGGTGACCACGCTGGACCGGCCCTGGTGGGACGGCGCCGGCGGGCTGCTCACCCCGGCCCTGCGCACGCTGGCGGCGCTGGTGCCCGGCATCGACGAGCTGGTCCGGCAGGCCCGCGAGGACGATCCCTGGGAGCTGGCCGCCCGGCTCGGCGCCGACGTCCCGGCCGTCATCGTCCGGCAGGGCCCCGCCGGCTGCCTGGTGCTGAGCCGCGGCGCCCGGCCGACCCGGGTCGGCACCGTGCCGGTGTCCGTGGTGGACCCCCGCGGCGCCGGCGACGCGTTCTGCGGCGGTGTCTGCGTCGGGATGGCCCTGTCCGGCGACCCCGTCCGGGCGGCCGCGTACGGCGCGGTCGCCGCCTCGTACGTGATCGAGCGCAGCGACCCGCTCACCGTCTTCGACGCCGACCGCGGCGAGGCCCGCCGCCGGCTCGCGCACGTCCTCGGCACGGTCGTCGAGGTCAGCCCGGCCTGATCTGAGTCGGTACAGCCCGGTCCGGCCGGGTCGGTCAAGGCCCGATCGTGCCAGACTTGGTATGCCAGCGGTGTTTCTGGGTGCCCGGGTGAACAACTGCGGCGAACTGCTCGTGGCAAGACATGCGCGCCCATGCGCGCTGTTTCGCACGCCCTGACCGAGAGAGGTGCCGCGCCGATGACGACGATGCAGACCCGGCCGGATGTCGCAGTCGAGTTGCCGGCCTTGCGCCGCGGTGACCTGCTCGGTGCCCTCACGGCGCTGTCCCCCGCCGACCTGACCCCGCTCCACCTCCAGCTGCGCAGCGTGCTTGACGCCGCCATCGACTCCTCCGGGCTGGCCCACGGCGAGCGGTTGTGGTCGGAGAGCCAGTTGATGCGGCACTACGGGGTCAGCCGGCACGTGGTCCGGCAGGCCCTGAACCAGCTCGTGCTGGAGGGGCGGCTGTCCGTCCGCAAGGGTGCGGGCTACTTCGTCAACCGGCGCCGGGTGGCCAAGCACCTGCCGGTCGTCTCCAGCCTGACCGCGGATCTGGCCGCGACCCGCGAGCCGTTCTCGGTCGACCTGGTCGAGGTCGGCCCCGGGCCCGCGCTGGACGACGAGGAGGCCGAGCTGGCGGCCCGCCGCAGCCGGCCGCGGGTGCACCACGTCCGGGCCGTCGGCCGGCTGGACGGGGAGCCGGTCGCGCTGCTGACCGGGGCGTACCCGACCTCGGTCTCCCGGGTGCTCAACCGGCACGCGATCACCACCATCGGGGTGCACCAGGCGCTGGCCGACCACGGCCGGGTGCCGCACCAGGCCGAGGTCGTGATGGCGGTGGCGTTCGCCAGCGCGGAGGAGAGCCTGCTGCTGGAGGTGCCGGAGGGCGCGTCGTTCGTCTGCATCCGCAGCCACATGCGGACCGAGGAGGGTCACCTGATCGAGGTCACCCGGGAGCTCTACCGCAGCGACCGGTTCGAGTTCACGTACTCGGCGGCCGCGGCGGTCACGCGCTGAGGGCCGTCCGCTGCTTGAGAAGCCGCTGTGAACTGGAACCTGGCGGCCCGTTCACCGCGTTGACCAGATGTGCGCTCCTCGATCCCCGCCGAGTCCGCCGCAAGCCCTGATCCGACGTCCGACCTGCGCAGACACCTTCCTGCGCTGCGGGCGGCACTGCTGCAACAGCGGCGGTTCCGGATCGACCAGCTGGCCGAGCTCGGGGCCCGGGTGCCGGCCGACCCGACTGCCGACCCGGGCCAGGCCGAGGTCGCGGCGACGCTGCGCCGCGGCGCCCGGATCGCGCTGGACGGTATCGAGGCGGCGCTCGCCCGGATGTCCTCCGGGCGGTACGGGACGTGCGTCGAGTGCGCGACGCCGATCCCGGTGGAGCGGCTGGAGATCCTGCCGGCCGTCGCCCTCTGCATGACCTGCCAGCCCCGCGCCGAAGACCCCGCCTGAGCGGGCGGCCGCCGCCTAGTCGACCGGGCGGCGGCGGTGCCACCAGCGGCGGCGCGGCGCCCGGGCGGCCGTAACCGGCGGCTCCGGAGCCGGCGCCGGGCGCCGGGCCTCGGTCCAGGCGGCGACGACCGCGTCCACGTCGACGACCTGCACCGGCAGCTGCGGCCCGATCGGGATCTGGATCCAGCGCCGGATGCGGTGGTTGAGGTCCTCGACGTGGTCCCGGACCGCCCGTTCCGACCGGAGCTTGGCCACGGTCCCGGGCAGCCTCTCGATCTCCCGGCGCAGCGCCAGCGCCGGCGGCAGCATCGCCTCCGCCGGCACCTTCTCCCGCTTGATGAACCCCTTGATCCACCACTCCGGATCGTCGGGATCCAGCAGCCCCGGGATCGGCTTGCCCGACCCGGGCAGGTTCTGGAACGCACCCCGCGCCTCGGCGGCACGGAGCTGCGCGTCGACCACGGACCGGAACTGGGGTGGCATCGTCATCCCCCTCATTGTCCCAAACCGGCCCGGACCCGGCCACTCCCGCGCGCCCCGGGATGGGGCATGGTGGGCAGGGGACGGTCGACGGAGGAGGGCCCGGGCATGGCGGTGGTGTGGGTCGAGCGCGGCGCGAACGCGGGTCCGGCCGCAGAGCCGGAGGCGCCGGACGAGGGCGACCTGCGGGCCGTCGCCGAGACCGCCCGCGCGGCCCTCCCCCCGGACGTGTACGGCTTCCTGGCCGGCGGCTCCGGCGCCGAGCGGACCCTGCGGGCGAACCGGGCCGCGTTCGAGCGGGTCGCGCTGCGGCCGCGGGTGCTGGTCGACGTCTCCGAGATCTCCTTGCGTACGAGCCTGTTCGGGGTCGAGTGGGGGGTGCCGTTCGGGGTCGCGCCGATGGCGTACCACCGGCTGGCCCACCCCGACGGCGAGGTCGCCTCGGCCGCGGCGGCCGGCGCGGTCGGGGGTGCGTTCGTGTCCAGCATCTTCGCCAGCCGGACCTTCGCCGAGGTCGCCGCGGCCACCGACGGCCCGCGCTGGCAGCAGCTCTACTGGCTGCGCAACCGGGACGCGTTCGCCGAGGTGGTCGCGCGGGCCGAGGAGGCCGGCGCGGGGGCGCTGGTGCTCACCGTGGACGCGCCCCGGGTCGCCAGCCGGCCCCGGGACCTCGGCTCGTCCTTCACGCTGCCCGACGACGTCCGGGCGGTGAACGTGGACCCGGCCGTGATGGGCTCCGCGCACGCGGCGACGCCGGGCACGTCGGCGATCCAGCGGCACTCGGCCGAGCGCTTCGACCCGGCGGTGACGTGGCGCGACCTGCCCTGGCTGCGGGCCCGGACCAGCCTGCCGCTGCTGCTCAAGGGGGTCCTGACCGCCGAGGACGCCCGGCTGGCCGTGGAGCATGGCGTGGACGGGCTGATCGTGTCCAACCACGGCGGCCGGCAGCTGGACGCGGCCGTGCCGAGCCTGGACGCGCTGCCGGAGATCGTGGACGCGGTGCCGGGCTCGATGCCGGTGCTGCTGGACGGCGGGGTCCGGCGCGGCTCGGACATCGTCGTCGCGCTGGCGCTGGGCGCGAGCGCGGTGCTGATCGGGCGCCCGGTGCTCTGGGGTCTCGCCGCCGGCGGCCGGGAGGCCGTGACCGGCGTGCTGCAGCAGCTGCGCGACCAGCTCGAGGAGTGCCTGATGCTGGCCGGGCGGCCGACGATCGCCGCCCTCGACCGGAGCGCGGTCACCGTACGGTCCGGCCCCTGACCCCCGAGGGGCGCCGGTCCACTGTGGACCGGCGCCCCCGCGGAGCGATCAGGTCAGGCCGCGTTCAGCCCGGTGTCGTCGATGACGAACGACGTCTGCAGGCTGGCGTCCTCCGTCCCGGTGAAGGTCACCGCGACCGACTGGCCGGCGAAGGAGCCGACCGGGAAGGACCGGGCCACGTACGTCGTCCCCTTGTTGAGGTTGGAGAACGTGCCCACCGTGGTGGTGCCGACCCGCACCGACAGCGTGTCGAAGGCGGTGGTGGTCGTGGTCTCCGAACTGACGATCTTGAGGAAGAACGTCAGCGTGGAGGCCGTGCAGCCGGCCGGGATGGTCACCGTCTGGGACAACGTGTCCGTGTGGGTGGTCCCGTAGCCGTCGAGCCACGCGTCCCGGGTGCCGGTGCGCGGGGCCCCGGTGCCGGTGTTCGCGCCGATCACGCCGGCCGTCGCCGTCCAGGGTGCGGACGCCGTCTCGAAGCCCGGGTTGCCGAACTTCTGGCCCGGGCTGGCGCAGGCGCCGCCCACCCCGGCGATGGTGAACGTGAACGAGGTGCTCCCGGAGCCCGCCGCGCTGGTGGCGGTGGCGGTCACCGTGAACGTGCCGGCCGCGGTCGGGGTACCCGACACGGTGCCGGTGGTGGCGCCGATGGTCAGGCCGGTCGGCAGCCCGCTCGCGGACCAGGTGTACGTCCCGGCCGGCGAGGCGGTCAGCGTGAACGGCGTGATCGCGGTGCCGGCGGTGCCGGACTTCGCACCCGGGTTCGTCACGGTCACGGCCCCACCGACGGCGCACGTCGGGTCGGCCGCCTGGGCCGGCACCGAGACCGCGTCCCAGGCCGCCTTGATCGTGTTGAAGTTGGTGCAGTTGCCCGGGGTCAGGTTCTTCGCCGCGTTCAGCGTCGCGGTGCGGTACCGCAGGTAGGTCATGCCCGCGGTCTTGCTGAGCATCGCGTTGTAGAAGATGTTCGCGGCGACCTGCTCGCCGATGCCGGTGACGACCGAGCCGTTGCAGGTCGGGCTGGCCGGCTGGCCACCGGCGGCCGCGCTGCCCTTGGAGGCGAGGGCGAACCAGTGGTCGAACGGACCGGCGGCGGCGTGCGTCTCGGCGGTCGGGATCGAGGCCGAGTAGCAGTTCGGGTCGCCGACGAGCGACGGGTTGTACATCTGCCGGATCGGACCGCTGCCGACGAGGTTGATCTCCTCGCCGATGCTGTAGTCCGGCGGGTCGTTGGGATTGTTGGCGAAGAACTCCACCGACGTGCCCATGACGTCGCCGGTCGCCTCGGAGACGCCGTTGCCGGACTGGCCGCCCGGGGTGTTGGAGTCCAGCGCGTGCCCGAACTCGTGGCCGACCACGTCGAAGGAGCCGATCCAGGCGCCGGCCTGGTTGTGGCCGACGGCGACGCGGGAGCCGTCCCAGAAGGCGTTCAGGTCGTTGAGGCCGACGTCGAGGGGGAACCCGCGGCCGGTGCCGGTGATGCCGTTGCGGCCGAACAGCGCGCCGAACATGTCCCACTCGCGCTGGACGGTGAACAGCGCGTCCACGCAGCCGGTCTCGAGGTTGGTGCCGACGCCGTTGCCCCAGACGTCGTCGGTGCCGGTCATCACGGCGCCGGTGGTGAAGTTGCGGCAGGCGATGCCGGGCCGGGTCGGGTCGGTCATCGAGAACGACGTGCCCGCGCCGCTGGTGGCGATGCTGACCGCGCCGTAGATGGCACCGTTACCGGTGCCGTCGGCGACCTGGTCGTAGGAGTAGATGACCTTGCCGGTCATCGCGTCCACGAAGACGTGCAGGGCGCTCGGGACCTGACCGGAGTGCCCGGCCACCACGGCCTCGTACGCCAGCCGCGGGGTGTCCAGCGCGTACACCATCTTCTCGATCGACTTCACGCCGTCGACGGTGGTGGCCTTGGACTGTGCCCGCGCGGTGGCGCTCGCGGCCGCGGCGCTGACCGCCGGGGTCAGCGTCGAGAGCGCGATGGTCCTGGTCTGCGCCACCTCGGTGGACAGCACCTGACCGGACGAGTTCGTGACGACGACGAAGTCGCCGCCGTACGTCCGCAGGCCCTGGTACGTCCGCTGGTACGGGACGTACTGCAGGCCCTGCTTGGACTGGATGACGGGGCTGGCCGCGAAGCTGTCGCCGACGGCGGCGTGCAGCTGTGCGGGGCGTGCGGCGACCATCGCCGCGGCACCGTTGGCGGCGAGGGTGGACGGGGCGGCGAGCGCTGAGGCCGAGGGTGCGGCTTGCGCTGTACCGGTCACGACGCCTGCGGATACGGCGACGACGACCGCGGCCACCGCGCCCAGGGTGATGGCACGTCTCACTGCGGTACTCCCTTCCCGGGAGCCAGCTCGGCCTTTCGGCCGAGCTACGAGGGATGCGGTGGCGTCAATGTGGCAGGCCACATGGACGCACGTCATCACCTGCGCGCGAAATGAGGCTGAGTGGGTGACAGGCGGTGGCTACGAATTCACTGAGTGATTGCCGCTATTTGGTGCTATCCAGGATGAACTGGGCTACGCCATTGGCAGTAGCCGGGGCTTTCGTGGCCGAGCCGCAGTCCCGCCATGCGACCTTCGTGGACCCGACCGTCAGGGCGTAGTCGAAGGCGTCCGAACAGTCGGACTCGGGCACCGTCCGCTTGGCCTCCGCGGCCAGCGCCGGATCGGCCGCCATCCGCGTGAGCTTCTCCCGCTGGTCGGCGGCCAGCCTGCCGGTCCTGTCGGCGCCGGCCTTCCCGGCCCGGTCCCAGCGGCCGTCCGGCTGCACGGTGATCTTGTCCTGGTTGCCGCCGATACCGCCGAAGCGCTGCAGCAGCACGGTCTGCGCGGCCGACCCGCCGTCGCCCGAGACCCCGGTGCCCGTCCCGGGACCGGAGTCGGTGCTCCCGCCGCCACCGCAGGCGGCGAGCGGCAGGGCGGCCAGCAGCAGGGTGGCGGCGAGGCGGCGCATGCGGGTGCGACGCATCGGCGCTACGCCGGGTTCCCGGCCGCGCCGAGCAGCGTCGGCAGATGCCGCGGTGGCGGGCTGCCGTGCGCGAGCACCTCGTCGTACCGGTCCCGGCCGGCCACGGTCGGGGCCAGCTCCGTGTAGCCGACGAAGTACGTGGACAGCTGCGCGCTGGTCAGCAGCGCCCGCCGCCACTTGCCGACGGCCTCGCCCTCCTCCTGGAAGCCCCGCGTGGTCATCAGCTCGCGGGCCTCGGCCTCGGACATGCCGCCGGCGTGCACGCCGGCGTCGAGCATCGCGTTGATCGTCGTGCGCAGCTGCATCTTCAGCTGCTGCAGGCGGACCGGCACGCCGCCGTACCCGAGGTGGGCCATGATCTCCTCGGCGTGCACGGCCCAGCCCTCGATGAACGAGCCGCTGGCCAGCACCTGCCGGACCGGCGTGTTGCCGCGGTAGCGGCGGGCCAGCGCGAGCTGCAGGACGTGCCCGGGCATCGCCTCGTGCACGGTCAGGTTCCGCACCATCGCGGTGTTGTACTCGCGGTAGAACGAGGCGACCCGGTCCGGCGCCCACCCCGACGGGGTCGGGCTGATCGCGAACCGGGTGAGGCCGCCCTCCTCCAGCGCGCCGGGCGCGTCGCAGTACGCGACCGCGATGCCGCGCCGCAGCTCCGGCATCACCTCGACCTCGACCGGGTCGCCCGGCACCCGCACGATGCCGCTGCTGGTGACCAGCTCGGTCGTCTCGGTCAGGGCCTGCCCGGCCAGCGCCACGATCGTGGCGTCGTCCGGAGCCTCGGCCGCGGCCCGCTCGAACGCCCGCCGGACCGGGTCCTCGCCGGCCCCGACCCAGTCGGTCGCGGCCTCGATCAGCTCGGCGGTGACGGCGTCCAGGTGCTCGCGGGCGGCCGCGGCGATCTGCTCGGCCGACAGGTCGGCGTCCAGGGTCAGGTGCAGCTTGGCCGCGTAGAGCTGGGCGCCCAGCCGGGGGTCGGCGTCGGCGTCCTCGAGCTGCTCCAGCAGCCAGTCCCGGTGCTCGACCAGCGCGTCCTCGGCCGCGGTCCGCATCGGCTCGACCGAGAGGAACGTCCGCGGCGCCGTGCCGGCCAGCGGCGGGATCTCCTCCCGCAGCATCGTGATCAGGCCGGAGATCTGGGTCAGCGCGGTCTCCACGTGCACCCGCGGCATGTTCTCCAGCGTCGTCCGGGCGGTGGCCAGGCGCTCCGGCACGGCCCGCAGCCGGCCGCCCAGCGCCCGCAGCCGGTCCTCCACCGCGACGGTGTCCCGGGACAGCAGCAGGTAGAGCGCGTCGCCGGGCAGCCAGAACAGCGGGTTCCAGGTGTGCTCGCGCAGCTGCTCGATCGCGAACACCCGGCGGTCCAGCCCGGCCCGCAGGATCTCGGCGTCGACGGCGTCGGCCGGCTCCAGCTCGTCGGTGTCCAGGCTGTCGAGCTCGTCGCGGTGGTCGGCGAACGCGGCCACGGCCTGGGCCAGCCCGGACTCGGACAGGTCGGTCAGCCGGTCGTCGTACCGGTGGTCGCCGAGGTCGGTGGCGCGCTCCGGCTCGAGCCGGAGCAGATCGTTGACCGCGTCCTCGGCGAGCGCATGGAATCGGGCGGCGGTGTCGGCCATTCCCACACCCTGCCAGGTCTGCGTCGGGGTGGCTCGACGGGGCGGCCCGGCCCGTGGGTGAGCCGGGCCGAGCCGCCGTACGGGGGTCAGCTGGTGGTGCCCGTCGTGCCCTGGCCCGTCGTGCCGCCCTGCTGGCCGGTGCCGCCGCCGGGGAACCCGCCCGGGCCGGTGCCGGTGGTCGCCAGCGACTGGTCCAGGACCGTGGTCGCGGCGCCGGCCTCGGAGGCGACCACCGTGACGGTGTTGCCGGTGGCGATGTCGGTCACCGCGGCCTGCCCGCCGTCGACGCTCGTCGCGCCGGACAGCGTGTACGTCTTCGCGTAGCCGTCGGTGCTCTTCACCGTGACGCTGGTCGCGCCGGCCGCGGTCACCTGCCCGGTCTGCATGATCCGGGTGACGTACGTGCCGTCGCCGGCCGCGGTGACGAACGTGCCGTGCAGCGCGCCGGTCAGCCCGGTGGCCGCCGTGCCGCCGCCCGGGAACCCGCCGCCGCCGGGACCGCCCTGTCCGGTGCCGCCGGCACCACCCTGGGCGGTGCCGGTCGAGCTGCTGGAGCCGGAGTGCGCGACGGCCACGCCGCCGATCGCGATCACGGCCGCGGCGGCGACCGCGGTCACGGTGGCGGTCTTGCGGGTCGACCACTTCGGCCGCTCCGGCTCGGCCGGCGGCTGCGTCCCGTACGGGGGCACGGCCGGCGGCGGCGTGCCGGCGGGCCGGACCCCGGGCCCGTAGGCGGGGGCGCCGTACGCCGGGGTCCCGTCGCTGTAGCGCGGGATGTCGTCGCCCTGGCGGGGGGTTCCGTCGGAGTAGCGGGGCGTGCCGTCGGGCGCGTTCCCGGTGACGTACGCGGGCGGCTCGGCGCCGGCCGGCTCGGTGCCGTACCGCTGGTACGGCTGCTGGGCCGGGTACTCAGGCGCCTCGCCGGGCGGTACGGTGCCGGTGGGGTGGTCCTGGCGTTCCATCGGATCTCCTTGGGTGGTGCCGGCGCGCCGGCTCGGTGCCGGTGTGCCGACGACGCTCGGCCCGATGCCTGTCAGGACGCTGTGTCCGGCCTGGGAACGGGCCACGAGATGCGTCCATCAGTCCCGCACAGGGAGCCCACAGCCCGCGTACAGGAGCGGGCCCGATCGTCAGTGCCATGACGACGACCAGCGAGACCGCCCGCCCGGCCCTGCGCCGGCCGGACGGGACGCCCATTCGCGCGCTCGTCGTGGACGACGAGCCGGCGCTGACCGACCTGCTCTCGATGGCGCTGCGCTACGAGGGCTGGGACGTGCGCACGGCCGCGGACGGGGCGACCGCGGTGACCATGGCCCGGCAGTTCAAGCCGGACGTGGTCCTGCTGGACGTGATGCTGCCGGACCTGGACGGCCTGGCCGTGCTGCGCCGGATCCGAGCCGACGACCACGACGTACCGGTGGTGTTCCTGACCGCCAAGGACGCGGTGGACGACCGGGTCGCCGGGCTGACCGTCGGCGCCGACGACTACGTGATCAAGCCGTTCAGCCTGGAGGAGGTCGTGGCCCGGCTGCGCGCGCTGCTGCGCCGCTCCGGCGCGACCGCGGTCCGCTCGTCCGGCGAGCTGGTCGTCGGCGACCTGGTCATGGACGAGGACGGGCGCGAGGTGACCCGGGCCGGCGTGCCGATCGCCCTGACCGCGACCGAGTTCGAGCTGCTGCGCTTCCTCATGCGCAACCCGCGCCGGGTGCTGTCCAAGGCCCAGATCCTGGACCGGGTCTGGTCCTACGACTTCGGCGGCCAGGCCAACGTGGTCGAGCTGTACGTCTCGTACCTGCGCAAGAAGATCGACGCCGGTCGGGAGCCGATGATCCACACCGTTCGCGGCGTGGGCTACGTGCTCCGTCCCGCCGGCTGACGGCACCATGCGCAGGTGACCCTTCGCGCCCGGCTGCTCGCCGCGCTGCTCGCCCTGCTGGCGGCGGTGAGCCTGATCGTCGGCGTGGTCAGCGTGCTCGCGCTGAACTCGTTCCTCGTCGGCCGGCTGGACAGCCAGCTCGCCGCCGCGGTCGGCCGGATCCAGGACGGCGGTCCCGGACCGTCCCGGCCGACCCCGTCCCCCGGCGCGTCGGGGTCGACCGCGCCCGGAGACGGCGGCGGCTTCGGCGGCGGACCGCCCGGGCTGCTGGTGGCCGGTCAGGCCGAGGGCACGCTGGGCGCGCTCATCTCCGGCGGCCAGGTCAGCTCGGCCGCCGTCGTCAACTCCGCCGGCGGCGGTACCTCGCTGACCACGGCGCAGGAGCAGGTGCTGCTGGTGCTGCCCGCCGACGGGCGTTCGTACGAGCGGGGCCTGGGCGGGGACCTGGGCGACTACCGGCTGCGGGCTGTCACGGGCCCGGACGGCGGCGAGTTCGTGGCCGGCCTGCCGCTGTCGGGCGTGCACGACACCGTGACCCGCCTCTCGATCGTCATCGCCGCGGTGGCCGCGTCCGGCCTGCTGCTGGCCGGGTTCGCCGGCGCGGTCATCGTCCGGCTCACGCTGCGCCCGCTGCGCCGGGTCGCCGCGACCGCGACCCGCGTCTCCGAGCTGCCGCTGGCCCGCGGGGCCGTCGACCTGTCCGAACGGGTCGCCGAGGCCGACACCGACCCGCGGACCGAGGTCGGCCAGGTCGGCGCCGCGCTGAACCGGATGCTCGGGCACGTCTCGAACGCACTGACCGCCCGGCAGGAGAGCGAGACCCGGGTCCGCCAGTTCGTCGCCGACGCCAGCCACGAGCTGCGGACGCCGCTGGCCTCGATCCGCGGCTACGCCGAGCTGACCCGGCGCGGGCGGGACCCGGTGCCGCCGGACGTGGCGTACGCGCTGGGGCGGGTCGAGTCCGAGAGCACCCGGATGACCGGACTGGTCGAGGACCTGCTGCTGCTGGCCCGCCTCGACAACGCCCACGACGGCGGTCCCGCGGTCGCGCACGAGCCGGTCGACCTGAGCCGGCTGGTGGTCGACGCGGTCAGCGACGCCCGGGTCGCCGGGGCCGACCACGACTGGGCGTTGGAGCTGCCGCCGGACCCGGTCGAGGTCCGCGGTGACGGCGACCGGCTGCACCAGGTGGTGGCCAACCTGCTCGGCAATGCCCGCACGCACACGCCGGCCGGGTCGACCGTCACGGTCGGACTGTCCATTGAGGACGGATCCGTCCTCTTGCGAGTGACCGACGACGGACCGGGAATCCCGCCCGAGCTGCTGCCGCGGGTGTTCGAGCGGTTCGCCCGCGGGGACGGGTCACGGTCCCGCGCGGCCGGCTCGACCGGGCTCGGGCTGGCCATCGTCTCGGCCGTGACCGACGCCCACGGCGGGACGGTCGCCGTGGACAGCTCGCCGGCCGGGACCGCCTTCACCGTACGGCTTCCTAGCTCTCCGGTAGGGGATGCGGACGGCTCCGCGGGGTGACGCTTCCCGGCGCACTTCTTCCTAGCGTCGGGGCATGGAGATCCTGCGCAGGACGTTCGGGGCGGAGACCTGGCGACGGGTCGCGTACGGGGCGGTGTCGGCGCCGGTCGGCCTGGCCGCGCTGGGGCTCACTCTCACCGGCCAGCCGGGCCGGTCGGCCCGGCTGCAGCAGCGGGTCGTCCAACGCCTGCTCGGCGCTCCGGTCGGGAATCGCGCCCGGCTGAGCGGCACGATCGCGTACGCACTGCTGAGCATCCCGCTGGGCGTGGTCGGCCTCTGGCTCGCGCTCCTGCTGGTGCCCAACACGATCCGCAACCTGCTCTACGGGTTCGTCGTCGGCGACGGCTACACCGACGCCTGGGGCGGGCCGACGCTGGCCGGCGCCTGGACCGTGCACGCGGTCCTCGCGCTCGCGCTGGTGCCGGTCGGGCTCTGGCTGGTCCGCGGGCTGACCGCACTGCAGCGGCGGCTGGCCGGCGCGCTGCTCGGCGGCGGCCGGGTCGGCGTCCCCGTCGGCGTCACCAGCGCGGTCGTCGTGCTGGCCGGCGCGGTGTTCCTGGACCTCTGGGTCCACCAGGTCTGAGACCGTGTCCCCCGTGCGGAACCCGATCACGCTGCTCGCGCTGCTGGCCGCTGCCGTGCTCGGCCTCGGCTCGCTCGACCTGCACCAGCACTACCGGCTGGGCCTGGTCGCCGCGCTCGGGCTGAGCCTGCTGCGGGCGGCGCCGCTGGCCCTGGCGCGGTCCCGGCCGCTGGTCGCCTGGGCCGGGACGCTGGCGGCGACCGTGCTGACCGCGGTCGCGACCCGGCCGGTGAGCGCCGACGAGCCCTGGCCCTGGGCGGTGACCAGCATGCTGGCGGCGCTGCCGGTGCTGGCCGTGCTCGGCGCCCGGATGTCGCCGCCGGCCCTGGCGGGCGTGTGGGCGTCGGTGGTCGCGACCGGCGCGGTCCCGCTGCTGGTCGCGCCGGACCGGGGCCGGTGGGCCGGACTGCTGCCGGCGCTGGCGCTGACGGCGGCCGCGCTGGCCGGCGGGTACCTGGTCCGCGGCCGGGCCGACGCGCGGCAGAACGTGCTCCACTCCGAGGCCGAGCGGGAGGTGCTGCGGGAGCGGGCCCGGATCGCCCGCGAGCTGCACGACGTCATCGCGCACGGGCTGTCGGTGGTGACGGTCCGGGCCGACAGCGCGCCGCACCGGCTGCCGGACGTCTCCCCCGCCGTCGCGGCCGAGTTCGACGCGATCGCGGAGGCGGCGCGGCAGTCGCTGACCGAGCTGCGGCACGTGCTGGGCGTGCTGCGCGATCCCGGCGCGGGCTCCGGCACCGCGCCGCTGCCGGGGCTGGCCGACCTGCCCGCGCTCGTCGGGGGGGTGCCGTTGACGGTGACCGGGACGGACCGGGAGGTGCCGGCGGCGGTGCAGCTCACCGCGTACCGGCTGGTGCAGGAGGCGTTGAGCAACGTCCGCCGGCACGCGCCGTCGGCGTCGGCCTCGGTCACCGTCGGCACCGAGCCGGGCTCGCTGCGGGTCACGGTCGTGAACTCCGCCGGGGGCGACGGTGTCCCGGGTCGCGGGTACGGTCTGGCCGGCATGCGCGAGCGCGTCGCCCTGGTCGGCGGCCGGCTGGACGCCGGACCGCGACCCGACGGCGGCTGGCGCGTCGACGCCGCCCTGCCCCTGGACCAGCCGGGCCCGTCCGGCGCGGGGCCGGACCCGTCCGGGGTGTCGCGGGGGCAGGGGGACGGGTGACTATTCGGGTGGTCGTGGTCGACGACCAGGAGATGGTGCGGGCCGGGATCGCGGCCCTGCTCGGCGCGCAGCCGGACATCGAGGTCGTCGGCGAGGCCGCGGACGGCGCCGCCGCGCTGGCCGAGGCCGACCGGACCACCCCCGACGTGGTCGTGATGGACATCCGGATGCCGGGTATGGACGGCCTGACCGCGACCGAGAAGATGACCGGCCCGCGGGTTCTCGTCCTGACCACCTTCGACGCGGACGAGTACGTCTACCGCGCGCTGCGTGCGGGAGCGAGCGGCTTCCTGCTCAAGGGCGCCCGCCCGGCCGAGCTGGCCGAGGCGGTCCGGATCGTCGCCGCCGGCGACGCGCTGCTGGCGCCCTCGGTGACCCGGCGGCTGGTCGAGCAGGTCGTCTCGGCCGGGCTGACCCCGTCGATGTCGCCCCGCGGCACCCCGGAGCTGACCGCGCGGGAGCGCGAGGTGCTCCTCCTGCTGGCCCGCGGGCTGTCCAACGCCGAGATCGCCGACCGGCTCGTGGTGGCCGAGCAGACCGTGAAGACCCACGTCAGCCACGTCCTGGCCAAGCTCGGGCTGCGCGACCGCGCCCAGGCGGTCGTCCACGCGTACGAGACCGGCCTGGTGCGGCCCGGCGGCTAGAAGATGGCGCGGCCGGTCTGGGCCAGGAGCGGGGCGATCGGCTGGCTGTAGGTGGTGCCGCCGGAGGTGCAGTTGCCGGCGCCGCCGACCACCATCGACAGGCCGGTCGAGCCGCTGAAGACGGGCGTCCCGGTGCCGCCGGTGTCCGGGCAGAGCGTGCTGCGGACCAGGCCGGTCATCGTGCCCTCGGGGAACGTCACGGTCGCGTTGAGCGCGGTGACCGTGCCCGAGTGCAGCCCGGTGACCGGCGACAGCTCCTTCACCGACTGGCCGACGAACGACGTCCCGGCCGCGCTGATCGGGATCAGCGCGGCGCCGTTGCGGACCCCGTGCAGCTGGACGACGGCCGGGTTGTCGATGCTGATCAGCGTGAGCCCGGTGCTCGCGAACACCGTGCTGACCACGCCGACCGAGGTGGTCCCGGCCGACCACCGGGTGCCGACCGGGCCGCAGCGGCCGGCCAGGATGCCGCGGCCGGTGACGGTGAAGCCGAGCGTGCAGCGGCTGCCGCCGGCCCGGGCGAGCACGTCCCCGCCGGCCACCGTGACGCCGGCGGCCGATGCCGGGAGTGCGATCCCGCTCACTGCGAGCACGAACGCGACGAGCACGGACGCGCAACGGAACCGGACCATCGGTACTCCTCGGGCAGGAACCCGTACGAACACCATAGTTGGGCAAAGGAAGTCCCCGCCAGCGCTGCACAGCGGTGATCGGGCAGGATCGGGAGGCCTCGCACCCAGACGTACCGGAGGATTTGATGGCGACCGCCGCGTCCCTGCCTGCCCGTGGACCCGCCCGCACGCTCGTGCTCGCCGATGTGATCCCGGGAGCCCGCGTCCGCGACGCGATCCTGGTCACCGGCGCCGCGCTGCTCACCGCGCTGCTGGCCCAGGTCGCGATCCCGGTCGCCGGCTCGCCGGTGCCGATCACCGGGCAGACGCTCGCGGTCGTGCTCACCGCGGCGGCGCTCGGCCCGGCCCGCGGCTTCGCCGGTCAGGCGCTCTACCTGGTGCTCGGCGCGGTCGGGCTGCCGTTCTACTCCGACGCCGCGAGCGGGCTGCACGTGGTCTTCGGCGCCACCGGCGGTTACATCATCGGGTTCCTGCCCGCGGCGTACCTGATCGGGCTGGCGGCCCGGCAGGGCCAGGACCGGCGCATCACCCGGGCGCTGCCGCTGTTCGCGCTCGGCCAGCTGGTCATCTTCGCGATCGGCGTGCCGTGGCTGGCGGTCGCGGCGCACCTGAGCGCGTCCCAGGCCGTCAGCGCGGGGTTCACCCCGTTCATCGTCGGCGGCATCGTCAAGGCCGCGATCGCCGGGGTCGCGCTGCCCGGCGCCTGGTGGGTAGTCCGCAAGGCCGACCGCCTCGGCTGACCGGGGAGTGAGTGTCGCGCCGGCACAGCGGGCAGACCAGAAGCGTCCCCCGACGACGAGGAGACGCGGATGACACTCGCGGCGGCCGCGGCCCATTCCACCAACAACAGCGTGCTGCTGCTCGCGGCGCTGCTGGGCATCGCGACGGTGGTGGTGCTGATCACCTGGGCCAAGATGCACCCCTTCCTGGCCCTGATCCTCGGTTCGGCGGTGCTCGGCCTGGTGGCCGGGCTCGGGCCGACGCCCACCGTCGACAGCTTCGTGGCCGGGCTGGGCTCCACCGTCGGCAGCGTCGGGTTGCTGATCGCGCTCGGGGCCATGATCGGCGGCCTGCTGGCCGACTCGGGCGGGGCCGAACGGATCGTGCAGACCATCACCGACAAGGTGTCGGGCGGGGCGTTGCCGTGGGCGATGGCCGGTGCCGCCGCCCTCATCGGCATCCCGCTGTTCTTCGAGGTCGGTGTCGTGCTGCTGATCCCGATCGTGCTGCTGGTCGCCCGCCGGACCGATCAACCGCTGATGCGGGTGGGCATCCCGGCGCTGGCCGGCCTGTCCGTGCTGCACGGGTTCATCCCGCCGCACCCCGGGCCGCTGGCCGCGATCGGCGTCCTGAACGCCGACCTCGGCACCACCCTGGCGCTCGGTCTGCTGATCGCCATTCCGTGCGTGATCGTGGCCGGGCCGCTGTTCGGCACGTTCATCACCAAGTACGTCCCGGTGCACGCGCCGGCCCTGCTCGACGCGGCAGACCGTACGCCAGCCGCGGTCGGGTCCGCCGGTTCCCGGACCGGCGGCTCCGCCCGCACCGGCGCCGGTGACATCACCCATCCCGAGGCCGACGTGACCGGGACCGACGCGGGCACCGGCGGCCCGGACACGACCGACGTCGGCGGTCCGCGCCGGCGGCCCCGGTTCGGGGCGACGGTGGCGACCGTGCTGCTGCCGGTGCTGCTGATGCTGCTGCGCGCGGTCGGCGAGATCGCCCTGGACGAGGGCACCGAGCCGCGGCAGTTCCTCGAGGTCATCGGCAACCCGGTGGTCGCGCTGCTGGCCGGCGTGCTGTTCGGGATGGTCACCCTGGGTCTCGGCTCCGGCATGGACAAGGCCCGGATCTCCGGCACCGTCGGGGGCGCGCTGCCCGCGATCGCCGGCATCCTGCTCATCGTCGCGGCCGGCGGCGGGTTCAAGCAGACCCTGGTCGACGCCGGGGTCGGGGACGTGATCGCCGACTGGGCCAAGGATGCCAACATTTCCGCGCTGCTGCTGGCCTGGCTGGTCGCGGTCGGGATCCGGCTCGCGACCGGCTCGGCCACCGTCGCCACCATCACCGCCGCCGGCATCGTCACCCCGCTGGCCGCGGGCATGGACAAGCCCGAGGTCGCGCTGCTGGTGCTCGCCATCGGCGCCGGCTCGCTGTTCTTCTCCCACGTCAACGACGCCGGCTTCTGGCTGGTCAAGGAGTACTTCGGGCTGACAGTCGGGCAGACCATCAAGACCTGGTCGGTGATGGAGACGCTGATCTCGGTCGTCGGCCTGATCTGTGTCCTGCTGCTCAACCTCGTCATATGACCGGCGTGGTGATCGGGGTCGATCTCGGGACCACGAGCACCAAGGCGGTCGCGTACGACACCGGCGGGACCGAGGTCGCCAGCGCCTCGGCCGGTTATCCGCTGGACGAGCCGCACCCGGGCTGGGCCGAGCAGGACCCGGCCCTGATCCTGGAGGCGGTGGTCACGTCGGTGCGGGAAGTGGTGTCCGAAGTGGACGGTCCGGTGGCCGGGCTGTCGTTCAGCTCGGCCATGCACACGCTGATCGGGCTGGACGCCGACGGCGCGCCGCTGACGCCGTCGCTGTCCTGGGCGGACTCGCGGGCGTCGGCGCAGGCGGAGCGACTGCGGGCGACGCCGGGCGGGCTGGCACTGCACCGCCGGACCGGGACGCCGGTGCACCCGATGGCGCCGCTACCGAAGCTGATGTGGTTCCGCGAGCAGCAGCCCAAGCTGCACGAGCAGGTCGCGTCCTGGGTCGGGATCAAGGACTTCGTGCTGTCCCGGATGTGCGACGCGCTGGTGACCGACCACTCGCTGGCGTCCGGGACCGGGCTGATGGACATCTCGACGTTGTCCTGGGACTCCGAGGCGCTGCAGCTGGCCGGCATCACGGCCGAGCAGCTGCCGGAGCTGGTGCCGACCACGACGGTCCTGCCGGGACTGTCCACTTCGGTCGCCGACCGGCTCGGGTTGCCGGCGGCGACCCCGGTGGTGGTCGGAGCCGGTGACGGCCCGCTGGCCAACCTCGGTCTCGGCGCCGTCGACCCGGGCGTGGCCGCCTGCTCGATCGGCACCAGCGGCGCGCTGCGGGTGATGGTCGAGAAGCCGGCGGTCGACCCGCTCGGCGGCGTGTTCTGCTACGCCCTCACCGCGGACCGCTGGGTCGTCGGCGGCGCGATCAACAACGGCGGGATCGTGCTGGACTGGGCCGGGTCCGCGCTGGCGCCGGACATCGGCGCCGATCCTTCCGCCCTGCTCGAACTGGCGGGCCGGGTCCCGGCCGGGTGCGGCGGGCTGATCATGCTGCCGTACCTGCTGAGCGAGCGGGCGCCGCACTGGAGCGCGCTGCCGCGCGGGGCGTACATCGGGCTGACCCGGGAGCACCGGCGCGAGCACCTGCTCCGGGCCGCGATCGAGGGGGTCTGCCAGCAGCTCGCCCTGGTGCTGCAGTCGATGCGGGCGGCCGGCAACGAGGTCCGGTCCATTCGGGCCACCGGCGGGTTCGCCCGCAGCCCGCTGTGGCGGCAGATCCTGGCCGACACCCTCGGCATGGACGTCCAGTTCCCGGCCGGGCACGAGGGGTCCGGCTTCGGCGCGGCGCTGCTCGGCATGCAGGCGCTCGGGCTGGTCGACTCGATCGACGTCGCCGCGGACCTGGTCCGGATCGAGGACACGGTCCGGCCGGACGCGTCCGCCAGCGGGGTCTACGCGTCGCTGCGGCCGGTCTTCGCCGAGCTGTACGACGCACTGGTGCCGACGTACCGGTCGCTGCGGCGGTTGGCGCCGCAGCTGCCGCTGGACTAGAGGGTTCGTCGCAGGGCTTCGGCGGTCGCCTCGTCCGCCGGGAGGAACGCCTCGATGCTGAGCTCCGCCGCGGTGATGTCCAGGGCGGTGCCGAACGTGGTGACCGTGCTGAGGAAGCTCAGCTCGCGACCGTCCACCCGTAACCGCAGCGGCACCGCGACCGACTGCTCGGGCCCGCCGGCCTCGCTGCCGCCGGGGTAGGCGGCGAGCTCGCGGTGCAGCTCGGCCAGCCCGTCGTCGGCGCTCGCGGCGGCCTCCCGGGCCAGCCGGCCGAGCACATGGTGCCGCCACTGGGCCAGGTTCACGATCCGGCCGGCCATGCCGTCCGGGTGCAGGGACAGCCGCAGCACGTTCACCGGCGGGGCGAGCAGCTCCGGCGCCGCCGGCACGGTGAGCACGGCGACGCCGGCGTTGGCCGCGACCAGGTCCCAGCCGCGGTCGACCGCGAGAGCCGGGTACGGCTCGTAGCCGGCCAGGATCGCGCCGACCGCGTCCCGCACCGGCGACATCACCGGGTCCTCGAACGCCCGCTGCGGGTAGGACGGCGCGAACCCGGCCGCGAGCAGCAGCGGGTTGCGGTCCCGCAGCGGCACGTCCAGCCGCTCGGCCAGCCGGAGCACCATCTCCCGACTGGGCCGGGACCGGCCGGTCTCCAGGAAGCTGACGTGCCGGGCGGAGACGTCCGCGGCCAGGGCGAGATCGAGCTGGCTCACCCGGCGGCGCTGTCGCCACTGGCGCAGCAACGCGCCGAATCCCGTGCGGTCCGCGGTCTCCGTCCCCACCCGCCGCAGGCTATCCCCCAGCGCCGGCCCACCGGCCGTCGCGGGCGGCCGACCGGCCGTCGCGGTGACCCGGCCGGCCGTCACGGGCGGGCGCCCGGCCGTCGCAAGGGCGGCGCGGCCGGCCGCCGCGGGACGGGCGCGGCCGGCCGCGGTGGGGATCACGGTGTGGGGAGGTCGCCGAAGAAGCCGGTGATGGCCCGCAGCCGGCCGTCGGCGGCGAGCTCGCCGACGTCCAGGCCGGCCAGCGCGACCGCACCGTCCGGGCCGACCAGCTCCCAGCCGACCCGGAACCGGTCGTGGTGGGTGTCCACCGCGCTCGACCGGCGGAACCGGTGCCCGGGGAACTGTCCCTGCAGGGCCGCGTGCAGGTCGCTGATCCCGGCGTACCCCTCGGCCGCCATCGGCGGGTCGGTCAGCGTGCCTTCCGGGGCCCAGACCTGCTCCACCAGCGTCGCCCGCCGGGCCGGGTCGGTCTCGTTCCAGGCCGACAGGTAGGTGTCCACCGTCGTCGTCACGTCGCTCATCGCGATCTCCTCCGTCGTCGTACGTCCTTGACGCAGACCACTGTGGACGGTGCGGTGCGGCGGCGCGATTACCTGACAGGTAATGCGGCCCGGTCCTCGCGCACACCCTCTAGGGTCGGGCGATGTCGTACCCCGAACCCCGATACCTCGGCGACGGCGGTGCGACCTCGGCGACCGCGCGCGCCGCGGCCGCCGAGCCCGACCTGGTGTTGTCCGCCGTCGACGTGCACTACCTCGCCACCGGCGCGAGCACCGGCGGCGACTTCGGCCTCTACCGCTGGGAGATGACCGGCCCGCGCAGCGGCCCCGAGCCGCACTTCCACCGGACGATCACCGAGTCGTTCTACGTCCTGACCGGCACCGTGCGCCTGTACGACGGGACGCAGTGGGTCGACGCCGTGCCCGGCGACTTCCACTTCGTACCGCCCGGCGGGATCCACGCGTTCCGCAACGAGTCCGGCGCCCCGGCCTCGATGCTGCTGCTGTTCACGCCGGGAGCCCCGCGCGAGGCCTACTTCGAGGGGCTGGCCGAGATCGCCGCCTCCGGCCGGACGCCGGGTCCGGAGGAGACGACCGAGTTCCTCCGCAGGCACGACCAGTACATGGTGTGACGAGCGTTCCCCCCAGCGCGTGCCCCGGATGGGGTGGGGTAGACAGAGGCTCATGCAGGCGATCGTGTACACGAGCAACGGTGACCCGGACGTCCTTCAGCTGACCGACCGGGACGTGCCCGAACCGGGCCCGGGCGAGCTCCGGGTCCGGGTCGGGGTGTCCGGGATCAACCCGACGGACTGGAAGGCGCGGCGGAGCCGGCCGATCGGCGACGCCGGTTTCCAGATCCCGAACCAGGACGGCGCGGGCATCGTCGACGCGGTCGGCAACGGCGTCGACGCTGCCGTCGTCGGCCAGCCGGTCTGGATCTGGGAGGCGGCCCAGGGACGACCCTGGGGTACGGCCGCGCAGTTCACGGTGGTGCCGCAGCGCCAGGCGGTGCTGCTGCCGGCCGGGGCCTCGCTGGAGCTGGGCGCGTGCCTCGGCGTGCCGTTCCTCACCGCGCACCGCTGCCTCACGCTGGGCGAGAGCATGCCGGACCGGCTCGACCCGGGCGCGCTGGCCGGCAAGACCGTCCTGGTCCAGGGTGGGGCGGGCGGGGTCGGCAACGCCGCGATCCAGCTGGCCCGGTGGGCCGACGCCCGGATCATCACGACCGTGAGCAGCCCGGCCAAGGCCCAGCTCGCGGCCGCGGCCGGGGCGGACGAGATCATCGACTACAAGACCCAGGACGTCGTGGCCGAGGTACGGAAGGTCGCGCCGCACGGGGTGGACGCGATCGTCGAGGTCTCGGTCGCCCGCAACGCGTCGGTGGACGCGCAGGTGCTCGGCCTGCACGGCGCGGTCGGGATCTACTCCGACGACGGCGGCGACAGCGTGACGATCCCGATCCGGGCGATGATGGGGCCGAACGCGCGCTGGCAGTTCGTACTCGTCTACACCGAGCCGAACGACGCCAAGGGCGCCGGCATCGAGGACACCAACGCGGCCGTCGCCGACGGCGCGGTCAAGGTCGGCACCGAGCACGGCCTGCCGCTGCACGTCTTCCCGCTGGCCGACGCGGCCAAGGCGCACGCCGAGCTGGAGACCGCCCCCACCGGCCGCGTGCTCGTCCACGTCGCCGACCTCTGAGCGGGATCGCTCGCCGCTGTCTCTGAGCCGCGCCGGTCGCCGATGTCCACAGGAGGCGGCCGGGCCCGGATTTCGTCGGCGGGCAATGGCAGAGTGGCCGGCGTGGACGCGAACGAGGTCGCCGAGCGGCATCTGACCGGGGTCCTCGCCGGGATGGCGGGACCCGGCGCGGTGCCGCGCCCGGACCAGGTCGAGGCGGTCGCCGCGCTCGCGGCCGGCCGCCGGGTCCTGCTGGTCCAGGCGACCGGCTGGGGCAAGTCAGCGGCCTACTGGGCCGCCACCGCCGCCCTGCGCGAGGCCGGCCACGGCCCGACCCTGGTCATCTCGCCGCTGCTCGCGCTCATGCGCGACCAGGTCACCGCCGCGGGGAAGGCCGGCCTGCGCGCGGCCACGGTCAACTCGGCCAACGTCGAGGACTGGCAGGTCGTCTTCGACGCGCTCGGCGCGGACGAGGTCGACGTGCTGCTGGTCTCGCCGGAGCGGCTGGCCAACCCGAAGTTCGCCGACCGGGCGCTGCCGCTGCTGGCCAAGACCGGCCTGCTCGTCGTCGACGAGGCGCACTGCATCTCGGACTGGGGCTTCGACTTCCGCCCCGACTACCAGCGGCTGACCCACCTGCTGGCCGCGACCACGCCCGGCAGCCCGGTGCTCGCGACGACGGCGACCGCCAACGCCCGGGTCACCGCCGACGTCGCGGCCCAGCTCGGGGACGACACGCTGGTCCTGCGCGGCCCGCTGGCCCGGGCCTCGCTGCGACTGGCCGTCGCGCCCGGCCTGGACGGGGTCGAGCGGTTCGCCTGGGTCGCCGACGCGCTGGACACCCTGCCCGGCTCCGGCATCGTCTACGCGCTGACCGTCGACCAGACCGAGTCGCTGGCCGGGTTCCTGGCCGCCCAGGGCCACCCGGTGGCCGCGTACACCGGGCAGACCGAGCCGGACGAGCGGGCCCGGATCGAGGCCGCCCTGCGCGCGAACGAGCTCAAGGCCGTCGTCGCGACCTCCGCCCTCGGCATGGGCTACGACAAGCCCGACCTCGGCTTCTGCGTGCACGTCGGCTCGCCCGACTCCCCGGTGGCGTACTACCAGCAGGTCGGGCGGGCCGGGCGGGCCCTGGACGAGGCCGTCGGCGTGCTGCTGCCGGCCGCGGAGAGCGACCCGCGGATCTGGGAGTGGTTCGCCACCGCGACGATCCCCGACCCGGACGCGGCCGCCCGGGTGCTGCGGGTGCTGCCCGGCCCGGACGGCGCCGCGATGTCGGTGCCGGCGATCGAGGCCGAGACCGGCCTGCGCCGCGGCCGGCTCGACGCGCTGCTGAAGACGCTGCGGGTGGACGGCGCGGTCGACCGGGTCGGCACCGGCTGGGTCGCCACCGGCGAGCCCTGGCAGTACGACGCGGACAAGTACGGCCGGGTCGTCGCCGCCCGGCGGGCCGAGGCCGACCTCATGCGGGAGTACGCGGCCGGTGCCCGCTGCCTCATGCAGGTGCTCACCGAGGCGCTGGACGACCCGACCGCCGGCCCCTGCGGCCGCTGCTCGGTCTGCACCGGGGTGCTGCCCGCGCCCGGCGCCCGGCCGGCCCCGGAGCGGGTGCTGGCGGCCCGGCGGCACCTGCGCGGCCGGCGGCACGTGCTGGAGCCGCGCAAGCTCTGGCCCTCGGGCGGCGGCCGCAAGGGCCGCATCGTCGGACTGGCGCCCGGCCGTGCGATCGCGTTCGCCGACGACCCGGCCTGGCGGGACCTCATCGCCGAGGTCGGCGGCCCCGACGGCGAGCCGTCGGACGAGCTGCGCGCCGCGCTGGTGGACGTGCTGTCCCGGTGGTCGCGGGAGTGGGACGAGCGGCCGCTGGCGGTCATCCCGGTGCCGAGCCGGTCCCGGCCGCGGCGCGTCCAGGGCATGGCCGAGCACATCGCGACCATCGGCCGGCTGCCGCTGGTCGATGCGATCTCGGTCACCGGCACCGCCCCGGCCGACGAGGTGTCCTCCGGCGTCCGGGTCCGGCAGCTGTTCGACGGGCTGCGCCTGCTGGACGGGATCGCGCTCCCGCCCGGGCCGGTGCTGCTCGTCGACGATCTTGCCCGCTCCACCTGGACGATCACCGCTTGCGCGGCATTGCTGCACGATGCCGGCACCGGTCCCGTGCTGCCCCTGGTGGCGCACCGGCGACCCTAACGGAGGGTCGCCCGGCCCCCGCGATCGGACACGCTACGTCACCCTGATGGGCTAAGTAACGTTCCGAGGTTGCCCATTACTAATTTGGTGAAGGGTATTGATTCCTTCACCGCCACCTGCCAAGTTGTTCGCTGCTCAGGGGGGACGGATTCGATTCCGTCGGGCTGGGTGGCGGTTTCCCGTGTGCGACGCACCGTGCCGGGCGCTATTCGCTCCGACATGCCCCACGGGTGCCGACGCGCCGGCGCCCGAGCAATCCGTTGTCGCCTTCTTCGGTGACGACTTCCCTGTACTGCTCGCTCCTGTGATGCACCCGGAGGACGGATGCACCGAAGATCGACCGCTGCCTGCGCGAGGCGGCGCCCGGCCCTGGCCGGGGACGGACGATGGCGACGGCCGGGGACGGTCCTGGCCGTCGGCGTCCTCGCCGTGCTCGCCGTCGGCTGGTGGTCCGGCCCGGCGACGAGCGCCTCGCAGGCGCACCCGTCCGGACACCTCGGCATGCCCGCACCGCTGGCCGCCGGCGTCGCCGCGGCCGAGGACGGACCCTCGGTCGACACCTCCTGGGGCCCGCTCACGGCCACCGACAAGGACCTCCTGGTCCGGGTCAAGCTCGCCGGGTCATGGGAGGTCCCGGCCGGCGACATGGCCCAGACCCACTCCTCCGACCAGCGGGTGCAGGCGGTGGGCCGGGTGCTCGCCGCCGACCACCGCCGGTTGGACGAGGAGGTCGGTGCGGCCGCCCGCAAGCTCCAGGTGCAACTGCCGGACCAGCCGAACCTCAACCAGCGGAACTGGCTGGCCGAGATGACGCCGGAGCGCGGACACGCGTTCGACGAGACCTTCGCCAACCGACTGCGGACCGCGCACGGTCAGGTGTTCGCGATCGTCGCGGACGTCCGGGCCAGCACCCGCAACACGCTCGTGCGGGCCTTCGCCGCGGAGGCCACCGACGTGGTGATGAAGCACATGAGCCTGCTCGAGAGCACCGGGCTGGTCGCGCCGGTCGAGGCCGACGTGCTCGCTCCGCCGGCGCCGCACGGGCCGATCACCACCCCGCTGGTGATCGTGGCCGTGGTCCTCGTCGCCGTCGCCAACCTCGCCCTGGCCGCGCGCCGCTCCTGGGCCTGAGACCCGCTGCTCCACCCCCATCAGAAAGTCCGATCGAGAGGAGTTCCCCTTGCCGTACTTGGAACAGCGAGGCAGCCGAAGACGCCGGATGGCCGCCGTGTTCGCAGTGGTGGCCATCGGCAGCGCGGCGGGCGTCGGCGTCCGCTGGGCCGCCGCGGCCGAGAGCCCGGCCGCGGCGCCGGAGATCCAGTCGACGCTGGAGTCGGTCGACGGGCACAACCACCCGGTGACCGTGCCCGAGGACTACGTACGGATCCAGGACGCGCCGGCGGCGACGCCGGCCCCCCGACCGGTCCGCGGCGCTTCCCGGGGCACGTTCACCGCCCAGTGCGGGCGCAACACCAACGCGCACCGCAACTCCGACAACTTCATCACCTCGCCGGGCGTGAGCAACGGCGCCCACCACACCCACGACTACGTCGGCAACCTGTCCACGGACGGCAACGCGACCGACGAGTCGCTGGCGGCGGCCGGGACGACCTGCCGCGGCGGTGACCTGTCGACGTACTTCTGGCCGGTGCTGCGCGACATCCGTACGGCCGGCGACGACGCGGGCGCCCCCGGCGGCGGCGCGGACGGCAACATGGGCACGATCCTCACGCCGGCCCAGGTCTCCATCCAGTTCCTCGGCAACGCCCAGGGCCGCGTCGCCGCGATGCCGCGCTTCCTGCGCATCGTCACCGGCGACGCGAAGGCCGTGACCAATGGGCCGAACGACCCGCTGGCCAGGGCCCACTGGACCTGCTCCGGTACGCACGACAAGGCCAGCTCGACCCAGTACCCGATCTGCCCGCGCGGCCAGCTCGTGCAGCGCGTGAACGACTTCCCGGGCTGCTGGAACGGCACCGACCTGGACAGCGCGACGCACCGGTCGCACGTCGCGTTCGCCGACCCCACGACCGGCGCCTGCCCCGAGGGCTTCAAGGCCATCCCGCAGCTGCGCATCATTCTCGGCTATCGGGTCGCCCCCGGCGCCTCGTTCGCGGTGGACACGTTCCCGGAGCAGCTGCGTAAGGCCGTGACCGACCACAACGACTTCGAGAACGTCATGTCGGACCGGCTCATGCGGGTCGCCGTCGGCTGCATCAACAACGGGATGCGCTGCTAGGCGGTCCGTCCGGAACTTGTGTCGCGGTGCGTCGCGGCGCAGGCGGCGTACCACCGCGGGCGCCCGCGGTGGTACGCCGTAATTCGACTCGAATTCATTTCCCGACCTGCGACTTGGAGATAGCCGCTTTCATGCCGACCGCAATCGAGAGCGTGCACCTCGTTGCCGCCACGATCGGCTTCGTCTCGTTCGGCGCCCTGTGGGCCGGCACGCTGATGGGCACCGTGCTCCGCAGCGGCTGGGCCTCGGCCCGGCTCCGGCACCACACCGTGCACGGCATCCACATGCACCTGATCCTGCTCGGGCTCTGCCTCGGCGTCGTGCACGGGCTGGTCCAGCTGGCCGCGCCCGGCGGCAGGGTCCGGGGGATCGACGTCGTCATCCCGTTCACCGACCGGGCCGACCCGCTCGGGGTCGGGCTCGGCGTGCTCGCGCTGGAACTGATGATCGCCACCGCGCTGTCGGTGCTGGTGCAGCGCAAGCTCGGCTGGCAGCGGTGGCGGGCGTTGCACTCGCTCGGCTACCTCTCGTTCACGATGGTCGCCGCGCACCTGATGATCTCCGGGTCGGAGGTCGCGGCGGCGCCGGTCCGGGCGGCGGTCGCGCTGGCCTGGGGCACGGTCGTGCTGGCCGGGGCCGCGACGATCGCGCCGGTGGCGCGGCTGCCGCGCAGCCTGCTGGAGCGGGTCGCCCGGCAGCAGCGGGCGGAGGAGATCACGGTCGCGGTGGACGCGGTGCGGTGCAAGTCGTTCGGGTTCTGCGAGCAGGAGGCGCCGGCGATCTTCTCGCTGCGCAGCGACCGGCGGCTCGCGTACCGGTCGGTGGTCTCCAGTGACCAGGCCGACGTGGCGATGCGGGCGGCGGTGGTATGCCCGGCGCGGGCGATCGCGATCGGGCGGCTGCCCACGTCGGTGGTGCTGGCGCAGACCGGCGAGCAGGAGCTGGTCCCGGCCGAGGCGGCTCCGGTGGCAGAGTCCCTGGCTCCGGCGTTCCGGCCGGCCGCGGTGCCGCGCCGGTCGCCGGAGCCCGTACCCCGGCGGGCGGCCGCCGACCCCGTACGGCGGGCCGCGGAGCCGGTCGCGCACCGGACCCCGGCCGCCGAGCCGGTCGCCCTCCGGTCCTCCACCCCCACCCCCTCCCCTGAGCCCGAGCCCGCACCCCGGCGCGCCGCACCGGTCCCGGTGGCCCGCCTGGCCCCGGTCGCCGACCCCGGCACCGGCCCCCTCCCCCGAGTCGCCGCCGGGCCCGGGACAGGCTCCCTTCCCCGGGTCGCTTCCGGCCCTGGAACCGGTTCCCTGCCGCGGGTCGCTTCCGGCCCTGGAACCGGTTCCCTGCCGCGGGTCGCTTCCGGCCCTGGAACCGGTTCCCTGCCGCGCGTCGCCGGCGGTCCGGGAACGGGGTCGCTGCCGCCGATCGCGACCGGCCCCGGGTCCCTCCCCCGGACCGCGAACGACTCGGGGAACGGGTCGTTGCCGCGGGTCTCGGGCGACCCGGGGACCGGGTCGCTGCCGCGAGTCTCGGGCCCGGGGACCGGGTCGTTGCCACGGGTCTCGGGCGACCCGGGGACCGGGTCGCTGCCGCGGGTCGGGGCGCCGCCCGGGCCGCGGGCAGTGGGTGCACCGCGGCCGGGGGCGCGGGCAGCGCGGCCGGCGGAGGCGTTGCCGCCGCCGTCGGACATGCAGGACACCGGGCGACATCATCTGCCGCCGCTGCGGGGGATCCCCGGCGGCCGGTCGGGAGCGGGCCGATGAGCGTGCACCAGCTGCGGGTCAGCCGGGACGGCCGCCCCGCCTACGGACCCCGCGACCGGATCGTCGTCGTCGGCACCGGCGCGGCCGGGTGGAGCGCCGCCGCCGAGCTGCGCCGGCTCGGGTTCGCCGGCGAGATCATGGCCGTCGGCGCCGAGCCGCTCGGCCCGTACGACCGGACGGCCTGCTCGAAGGGCCTGCTCGACGGGCACCAGCGGCCCCGCGACATCGCGCTGGACCTGCGCGGGCACCCGGACGTGCGCTGGCACGTCGGCGCCCGGGTGGCGGGCCTGGATCCGGAGGCCCGGCGGCTGCTGTTCGCCACCGGCGAGTCCCTGGCGTACGACGGGCTGGTCGTCGCGACCGGCACCAAGCCCACGCTGCCGCCGGCCTGGCCGGCCGGACCGGGCCTGCACCTGCTGCACGACCTGGCCGACGCGCTGGCCCTGCGGTCCGCGCTGACCCGGGCCGGCAGCGTCGCGGTCGTCGGCGGCGGGCTGACCGGCTGCGAGGTCGCCTGCGCGGTGACCGCGATGGCGCGGCGGGCGGTGCTGGTGAACTCCCAGCCGCACCTCATGCCGCGCTCGATCGGCGAGCAGCTCGGCGCGCTGGTCACCGCCTCGCACCGGGCCGCCGGGCTGGAGCTGCGGCTCGGCCGCAAGGTCGCCGACGCCGAGCGACGCCGGCACGGCTGGCGGCTGCTGCTGGACTCAGGCGAGACCGTGTCGGCCGACCTGGTCGTGGTGGCCGCGGGCGAGAAGCCGGAGCTGGACTGGCTGGAGGGCACGCCGACCGACCGCTCCGACGGGCTGCTCTGCGACGAGTCGCTGCGGGTGGTCGGACTGGACGGGGTGGTCGCCGCGGGCGCGCTGGCCCGCTGGCCGGATCCGCGGCACCGCAGGCCGGGCGCGCACCGGGTCGGGCAGTGGATCATGGCGGTGGAGCAGGGCCGGGCGGCGGCGGCGACGCTGCTCGCCGGCCACTCCGGGGCGCCGCCGGTCTCGCTGCTGCCGCGGTTCTGGTCGGACCAGAACGGGCTGCGCATCCAGGTCTGCGGCCGGCTCTCGGACCGCGCCGACGTGCACCTGACCGAGCTGCGACCGCGCCGGCGCGACACCGCCCGGGCCGGCGTGGTCGCGCACTACGTCGAGGACGGCCGGCTGGCCGGGGTCGCGGCGGTCAACGCGCCGCGGGCGTTCACGGTCGCCTGCCGGACGTTGCTGGCCGAGCCGGCGCCGGTGCCGATGCCGGCTCCGGTGGTGATCCCGGAGCCGATGGTCGAGGAGCACCGGTTGCGGCTGGTGCGCTGAGCTGGGACCGGCCACGGGGCAGCGGCCGCGGCCGGTCCCGTCCGACGTGCGGCCGGCGGGCCTTGGAAGGAGGACCGCCGGCCGCACGCAACGCTCCCTGGGTCGGCCGAGCGGGTCCGCCGGCCGCGGCAGCACATCCCGGACGACAGCCGCGCGGTCCCGGGACGACAGCCGCGCGGTCCCGGACGGCGGGCGGTCGGTCCCGGACGGCGGGCGGCCGGTCCTGGACGGCGGGGCGGGCGGTCCCGGACGGCGGGGCGGGCGGCCGCGGACGGCGGGCGGTCTGCGGTGGGCGCTCGGCGCGGGGGTCAGTTGCGGGCGGGTTCGCGGGATCCGGCGGTCTCGCCGCCACCGAAGGACTCCAGCCCGTCGGCGCTCTCCAGCTCCCGCTCCTGGGCCGTCTCGGCCGGGGTCTCGCCGGTCGCGTCCGCGACCATCTGCCGGTCGGCCGCGTCGATCATCTTGCGGCCGGTGAAGAAGATCGCCAGCGCGATGAGCATCGCCCCGGCGCCGACGTAGAACGGCACCGAGTCGGTGTAGCGCTCGGCCAGCTTGCCGGCCACGTACGGCGCGATGCCGCCGCCGATGAACCGGACGAACCCGTACGTCGCCGAGGCGACCGGCCGCTCCACCGGCGCGACCATCATGACCGCCTGCGTGACCAGGGTGTTGTTGATGCCGAGGAACATGCCGGCCACGATCACCGCGGCGATCACGACCACCCGGTTCGTGGTGAACGTGGCGATGACGGCGAGGTCGACGGCCAGCAGCAGGAAGTTCGCGTAGAGCGTGCGGGCGGTGCCGAAGCGGGCCTGCAGCCGCGGCGCCCCGAACACCGAGAAGAGCGCGACCATCATGCCCCAGCCGCAGAAGACCAGGCCGAGCTTGATCGCGTCCAGGTTCATGAGGAAGGGCGAGTACGCCAGCAGAGTGAAGAAGCCCCAGTTGTAGAACAGCCCGGTCAGGCCCATCGTCGCCAGCGACCGGTGCTTCAGCGCCGCCAGCGGCGCCACGATCGAGGAGTGGTGGGTCGGGCGCGGGGTCGCCGGCAGCAGGATCAGGGTCGCGACCAGCGCGACCGTCATGAGGAACGCCACCCCGAAGAACGGGCCGCGCCAGGTGATGCTGCCGAGCAGGCCGCCGACCAGCGGGCCGGCCGCGATGCCGACCCCGAGGGAGGTCTCGTACAGCACGATCGCGCCGGCGAACCCGCCGCTGGAGGACGCGACGATCACGGCCAGCGAGGTCGCGATGAACAGCGCGTTGCCCAGGCCCCAGCCGGCCCGGAAGCCGACGATCTGGTTGATCGTGTCCGAGCTGGCCGCGGCCAGCGAGAACGCCACGATGAGGACCAGGCCGACGATCAGCGTGCGCTTGGCCCCGATGCGACTCGACACCCAGCCGGTCACCAGCATCGCGACCGCGGTGACGACCAGGTAGCTGGTGAACAGCAGTGAGACCTGGGACCGGGAGGCGTCCAGCTGCTGGGCCAGTGCCGGCAGGATCGGGTCCACCAGGCCGATGCCCATGAAGGACACGACGCAGGCGAAGGCGACGGCCCAGACGGCGCGGGGCTGCCGGAACGGGCTCACGGGGGTTGCGTGCGCAGCGGACATCTCACTGGCTCCAGGTACGACGGGGGTGGGGCCGGCCTCAGGCCGGGTCAGGCGGGTTGGACAGCCGGTCGAGCGCGGGCAGCGCGTCGAGCAGGGCCTTGCGGTCGGCGGCGGAGAGCAGCTCCATCCGTCCGGACAGGACCCGGATCCGCTCCGCCCGGCGGGCGTCGACGAACGCGTGCCCGGAGGCGGTGAGCTCGACCAGGGCGGCGCGGGCGTCGGTCGGGTCGGCGCCGCGGCGCACCATCGCCTCGCCCTCGAGCCGGTTGATCAAGGAGGTCATCGCGGGCTGGGTGACGCCCTCGAGCCGGGCCAGGTCGGAGATCCGGGCCGGCCCGTCGGCCTGCAACCGGGACAGCGTCAGCTTGCTGGTGACGCTGTAGCCGGGGACCGCGGTGCTGCGGCGCAGCCAGCCGACCAGCCGTTCGACGCAGCCGGCGAGCTCTTCCAGGCCGGGCTGCGTCTCGGTGATCACCCCGCAACTATATCAGCGGCTTATATAACTCGCTGATGTTCCTTCTCTCATGTCGCCAGGATGAGGATCTCCGCGGCGACCTCGGCCGGGCTGGTGGCGAGGTCGAGGTGCATCCCGGGCCGGGTCCGGACCGGCCAGCCGTGCTCGCGGGCCTCGGCCGCGTCGGCCTCGTACGCGGGGCTGAGCTGGAGGTAACCGACCCTCGGCGGCGGCCAGGACGACGGGACCGGGACCTGCTCGGCGTAGAAGGCGACCGGCAGGCGGGGCTGGTCGGCCTCGATCCGGGCCAGCAGCTCCGCGTCGGGGATCAGCTCGGCCATCTCCTGCGGACCCCACCACTCCGACCAGCGCGGCAGGCGGCCGTCGGTGACGGGGAGACCGGCCAGGAAGTCCGCGAACCGGTCGGAGGTCGGCCGGCCCGGCATCAGCGCGTCCACGAACACGGCCGTGGCGGCGCCGACCCGGTCGACCACGAGCGGCAGGAGGAGACCCGCACCGGAGTGCGCGGCGACGACGAGCGCACCGTCCGGAGCCGAGCGCGCGGCCGACGCGGCGAGGGTGGTGGCGCGGTCGTACCAGTGGGTGGGCGGCTCGACGGCCGGGCGGAGATCGGGCACCGCGACCTGATGGCCGGCAGCGCGCAGGACCTCGGCGCAGGGAGCCCAGACCGCCGGGCCGAGCAGCGGCGGGTGCAGAAGCAGGAACGCGGTCATCCGCGGCGATGCCGGCGCGGCGCCGGCGGACCCTGCCCGAACACGGCTGTCTCCTCGTACGGAACGGCCCCGGCGCCCGGACCGGGGGCCATCGGGTCCGGCCCGTGAGCCCCGCCGCCCGATCCGTAGGCCATCGGGTCCGGCCCGTGAGCCCCACCGCCCGGACCGTAAGCAGCCGGGTCGGGCCCGTAGGCCCCGCCGCCCGGACCGTAAGCGCCGCCGCCCGGACCGTAGGGCGCCGGGTCCGGGTGGTGGACCGCGGTCTCCGCCGGGTTCTGCCCGTACGCGGAGCGGGGGTCCGGGAGTGGACCCGAGGCGAACGACGGGGCCGTCGGGGCGGGACCGGGGCCGGGATATGCCGGGGCCGCACCGGGGCCGCTATATGCCAGGCCCGGATGCGGGCCGGTTGGGTAGCCGACCGGAGCCGGGCCGGAGGCGAACGGGGCCGCGGCCGGACGGCCGGCGGCGGAGCGAAGGCGGAGGGTGGTCCAGCCGGCGTACGCCTGGAGGAGGAGGCCGACGAGCGCGAGAGCGTGACCTTCGCCGGGGTGCACGGACAGGACCGGGAACGTCTCGGTGACCGGCAGCGAGAACGGGATCACCCCGGCGTGCCCGAAGACCAGCGCGTCCGCACTGACCACCACGACCGCGGCCGCGAGCACCGCGATCGTCACGGTCAGCGCGGCCAGCCCGATCGGCGCCCGCCCGCGGACCGGGAGCAGCAGCACCCAGGCCCCGGCGGTCGCCAGCCCGGCCAGCAGCACCAGCGTCCAGGCGAGCGACCCGCCCCAGGCCGAGGCCAGCACCGTGCCGCAGCCGCCCTCGGTGCACATCCGGTCCCGCTGCCAGGGCAGCACGCCGGCCACCAGCAGCACCGGGATCGACGCCGCCACCAGCAGGTCGGGACGCGGCCGGGGCACGGCAGGCAGCGTACGACTCGAACGTACGTTCGATAGGGTAAGGCGGTGCCGAGTCGACCGCTGTCCGCCGATCGTTCCCTGGAGGTGCGGCTGCACACCCGCGCCGGGACGCTGGCCAGCGCGGTGACCCGTGGCGCCACCACCCGGCCGCACGCGGTCGCGGTGCTCGCCCTGGTCGCGCCCTGCCGGCCCGAGCTGACCAAGCGGGTCCGGGACCGGATCGCCGCGGTCCCGTCGGCGGAGGTCGAGTGGCCGCCCCGATCTCTGCAGGTCAGGCTGCTGCATTCAGCCTTTCGGGTGACACTGGGCGACGTGAGACTCACGGGGCCGGGGGGCGTGACCGTGGAACACGTCACCTACAGGGACAAGATCGGCCACACCCACCGGGTGCTGCGGCTGAAACGGCACGGCGTGTTCGTCGGGGACTTCCGCAGCGTCGAGGAGCTCGGCCGCCAGGTCGACGTCGCGACGCTGCGCGAGGAAGGGGAGGACTGACCGACCCGGAGTCGGGTAGACGTCCGCCCGGGAGGACGATGCCGGGCATGAGCTGGGACGCGGTGGTGGTCGGCGCCGGCCACCACGGCCTCGTCGCCGCCAACCTGTTGGCCGACGCGGGCTGGTCGGTGCTCGTGCTCGAGGCCAACGCGACACCGGGCGGCGCAACGCGAACGGCCGAACTCGCCGCGCCCGGCTACCGCAGCGACCTGTGCAGCGCGTTCTACCCGCTGACCGCGGTGTCGCCGGTGATCGACGAGCTCGGCCTGGACGAGTACGGGTTGCACTGGCTGCACGACCACCACGTGCCGCTGGTGCACGTCCTGCCCGACGACCGGACCGTCACGCTGTCCCGCGACCCGGCCGAGACCGCGGCGTCGGTGGAGGAGTTCGCGCCCGGCGACGGCGAGCGCTGGCAGGCCGAGTTCGCCGGCTGGCGGCGGATGCGGGAGCACCTGGTCGGGGCGCTGCTCAGCCCCTTCCCGCCGGTGCGGTCCGGGGCCGGGCTGGTGCGCCGGCTCGGGGTGGCCGACACGATGCGGTTCGCCCGCTTCGCCGTCCAGTCCACCCGGCGCTACGGGCAGGACGCGTTCCGCGGCCAGGGCGCCCGGATGCTGGTGGCCGGCAACGCGATGCACGCCGACCTGACCCTGGACGCCTCCGGCAGCGCGCTGCTCGGCTGGCTGCTGTCGATGCTGGCCCAGGACGTCGGCTACCCGGTCGCCGCCGGCGGGGCCCAGTCCATCGCGGACGCGCTGGTCCGGCGGTTGGAGGCCCGCGGCGGCGAGGTGCGCTGCGGGGTCCGGGTGACCGGGGTGGAGGTGCGTGACGGCCGCGCGGTCGGCGTACGGACGGCGGACGGGGACGGGCCCGGCGCGACCCGGGCGGTGCTCGCCGACGTGCCGGCGCCGGCGCTCTACCTCGACCTCGTCGGGGCGGAGCACCTGCCGGCCCGGGTCCGGGACGACCTGGACCGGTTCCACTGGGACGACGCGACCGTCAAGGTCGACTGGGCGCTGTCCGGGCGGGTGCCGTGGAGCAATCCGGCCGTCGCCCGGGCCGGGACCGTCCACCTGGACCTCGACCTGGACCTGTTCGGCCGGTTCGCGCTGGACCTGGCGGACGGGCGGATCCCGGAGCGGCCGTTCATCCTGGCCGGCCAGATGACGACGGCGGACCCGTCCCGGTCGCCCGCGGGCACCGAGTCGCTGTGGGCGTACACGCACGTGCCGCACGGGCTGACCTGGACGCCGGAGCTGACCGAGCAGGTCGCCGGGCGGATGCAGGCGACGATCGAGCGGCACGCGCCCGGGTTCGGCGACCTCGTGGTCGGCCGGGCGGTGGCCTCGCCGGCCGGCCTGCAGGCGGAGAACGCCAGCCTCGTCGACGGGGCGATCGCCGGCGGCACCGCGGCGCTGTTCCAGCAGTTGGTGCTCCGGCCGACGCCGGGGCTGGGCCGCGCCGACACCCCGATCGACCGGCTGTTCCTCGCTTCGGCGTCGGCCCATCCCGGTGGTGGCGTGCACGGGGCCTGCGGGGCGAACGCGGCCCGGGCGGCGCTGGCCCGCGACCGGGCCGGGACCGGGCTCCTCTACCGCGCGGCGATCGGCTCCGCCGGCCGCGCCGTCTGGGGCCGGACCCCGTGAGCGGCTGCGACACCGGCCACCGGGCCGAGACCGATCGCCGAGGCGGTCCGGGCCGCCGGGCCGGGACGATCCACCGGGCCGAGACCGACCGCCGGGCCGGGACGATCCACCGAGCCGGGACGATCCACCGAGGCGGGGCGGTCCACCGGGCCGGGATGGGAGGCGGAGCGTGAGCCGGGTGCGGTCGTTGCGCGCGGTGCTGGCCGTGGGGGTGGCCCGGGTCCGGGCCGAGCGCGGCCTGGGCGAGGAGGAGGCCGCCGCCCTGCTCCGCTCGTACGGGCTGGTCGGCTGGCAGGCCGGCACCCTGACCCAGGTCGAGGCGGGCGTCCGGCCGCTGTCGGTGGAGGAGCTGCTGCTGCTCTGCGCCGCGTACGGGGTGAGCGCGGCCGAGCTGACCGGCTCCGACCCGGACCCGGTCGAGCTGGCCGCCGGCGCCCGGCTGCCGGCCGCGGCGGTCCGGGCCGTGCTGGCCGACGGCGGCGAGGTGCTGCGCGCGCTGCCGCCGGACGCGCTGGACGTGCCGGCCACCCGGCCCGCCTCGCACGGCCGGCCGCCGCCACCGGACGCGCTGGTCGACGCGGCCGCGCGGTTCGGCGTCCGGGGCCCGACCGCGGTCAGCCGGGCGCTGGCCGGGATCGGCGACGCCGAGCGGAACGCGGCCCGCCGGCTCGGGGTGACCCCGGAACGGCTGGTGCTCGCGGCGGTCGGTCGCTGGGGCAAGCCCTTCACCGCGGAGCGGGACGCCCGGATCGCGCTGCGCAAGGCGACCACGGAGCCCGACCGGCACATCACGCTGCGCGGCCTCGTCACGCGTGAGCTGCTGGCCGAGCTGGAAGAGCGGCTGGCGGTCAGCTCGGGAGACATCTCCTAGCGGTACGGTGACCGGCCATGGAGCCCGACGCGGTCGAGCCCGCCGCGCACCGGCGCCCGGTGCCGCCGCGGGACCGGGTGTGGGTGCATGCGGTGTGGGAGGTCCTGCTCGTCGCCGCGGTCGTCGGCGCCGTGCTGGCGGTCCGGCACGAGAACGTCGACGCGCTGTCCGGGAACGGGCTGCGCGACCTGCTGATCCTGCTCGCGGCCGGGGTGCTGCTCGGCAGCGCGTTCGCGCTGAGCCTGCGCGCGGCCGTGCCGAACCTCGCGGTCGGCGCGGTCGCGGTGATCGCCGGCGTGCTGACCGCCTGGCTGCGCACCCAGCACGGGTACGAGCTGCGCGTCGCCGCCCTGGTCACGCTGGGCGCGGCGATCGCGCTCGGGCTGGCGATGGCGATCGTCGTGGTCGGCTTCCGGCTGCCGGCCTGGGCCGTCGGCCTCGGCGCCGCCCTGGGGCTGTACGCGGCGCTGCTGTCGATGAGCGCCGGCCGCTCGCTGCTGCTCGACGGCAGCCCGGACCTGCGCCGCTGGGCCTGGCCGCTGGCCGGCGGCGCGGTCGTGCTCTCGCTGCTCGGCGGCGGCTTCGCGATGGCCCCGCGGACCCGGGCCTGGATCGGCGGCTACCGGCCGGCCGGGGACGCGGCCGCCGGCCGGGGCGCCCGGGCCGCGTTCTCCGCGACGGCCGCGCTGGTCGGCTCCTGCCTGCTGGCCGCCGCGGCCGGGCTGATCATCGCGCTGCGGCTGCGGGCGGTCGTCCCCGACGACGGGCTGACCCTGCTGGCCCAGGCGGCCGGGGCGGCGCTGCTCGGCGGCACCAGCGCGTACGGGCGGCGGGGCGGGTTGTTCGGGACCGTCCTCGCGGCCGGGTTCCTGCAGCTGGCCGCGCTCTGGCTGGTGCTGGTCGAGGCGCAGCCGTGGACCCGTCCGGCGCTGCTCGGCGGCGCGATCGTGGTCGGGCTGCTGGTCGGCCGGATCGTCGAGGCGGTCGGGTCCAAGGCGCCGCCGCCGGAGGACCGCCCGGACGAGGACGATGCCGGGCCGGAGACCCAGCTCTGGGATCCGTACTCGACCGGGAGCTTCACGCCCGGCACCGACCCGTACCCGACCGGCGGGTTCACGCCGGCCGCGTCCTACCGGCCGGACGCCGAGCCGTTCTGGCCCGGGCAGGCGCCGGCGCCCGGGCAGGAGCCGGGACGCGAGCCGGAGCCGGCCCGCGACCTCGGCGCCTATCGTGAGCCCGGCCGCAACCTCGGCGCCTTCCGCGATCCCGGCCGGGACCCGGAGCAGTGATCGGTCCGGACCCCGGTCCGGACGCCGATCCGGACCCGGCCCGGGACGCCGGCGGGGAGACCGGCCACGGCATCGATCGGGACGACGTCGTCGCGGCGGCGGACCGGCTCGGGGACCGGGTCCGGCGTACGCCGGCGGTGGTGCTGGACTCCCGGCCGTTCGGCACGCCGGTCGCGCTCAAGCTGGAGCTGCTGCAGCACACCGGCTCGTTCAAGGCCCGCGGCATGCTCAACCGGCTGCTGGCGGCCGACCTGCCGGCCGGCAGCCGGGTGGTGGCCGCGTCCGGGGGCAACGCCGGCCTCGCGGTGGCGTACGCGGCCCGCGAGCTCGGCCTGGTCGCGCACATCGTGGTTCCGGTGACCGCGCCGGCGGTGAAGGTCACGCGACTGCGCGAGCTCGGCGCCGCGGTGGTCCAGGAGGGCACGGTCTACGCCGAGGCGGCCGCGGTCGCGGCGGCGCACGCGGAGCGGACCGGCGGCCTGCTCGTGCACGCGTACGACCAGCCCGAGGTGTGCGCCGGCAACGGAACGCTGGCGCTGGAGCTCGTCGAGCAGGTCGGCCCGGTCGACACGGTGCTGGTCGCGACCGGCGGCGGCGGGCTGGTGGCCGGCATCGGCGCCGCGCTGGCGGACCGGGCCCGGGTCGTCGCGGTCGAGCCGGAGCGCTGCCCGACCCTGCACGCGGCGCTGGCCGCGGGCAAGCCGGTCGACGTCGAGGTCGGCGGGATCGCGGCCGACTCGCTCGGGGCCGGCCGGGTCGGCGAGGTCTGCTGGTCGGTGGCACAGCGGACCGGGATGACCTCGGTGCTGGTCCCGGACGAGGCGATCGCCCGGGCGCGCGGCCGGTTGTGGGCGCAGTTGCGGGTGCTGGCCGAGTACGGCGGGGCGGCCGCGCTGGCCGCCCTGGTCACCGGCGCCTACCTGCCGGAGCCGGGCGAACGGGTGGCCGCGATCGTCTGCGGCGGCAACACCGACCCCTCCGCGGTCCTGCGCGACCCGGCCTGAGGGCTCACCAGCCCCCGGTGCCGGGCGCGCCCTTGACCGGGCCGGCCACGTCCGCGGTGATCCAGCCGCCGTAGAACCCGCCCGGCTGCGGCTGCACCGGCTCGCCGTCGACCGTGCACCCGTCCATCAGCGCGGGATAGAAGGCGACCGCGCCGGTCATCGGCTCGTACCCGGGCGACGGATGCGGGTACGACCAGGCCGCGTCGGGCCGGCTGACCCCGCCGGCGCTGACGCTCCAGTAGTCGGCCGTGCCCTTGAACTCGCAGTACGACGTCCGGCCGGTGGGGGTCAGGCAGCCGGGGGTGACGTCGTCGGCGGGGAGGTACCAGACCGGCGGGTGGCTGGTCTCCAGCACCCGCCAGGCCCGGTCCGACGCGGCGACGAGCACGCCGCCGAGCGTGACCGTGACCGCGCGGCCGGATCGCTCCAGCCGCGGCGGCCGCGGGTAGTCCCAGACCGATTCCTGTCCGGGACCCGGCTTCTCCCTCCGCACGCCGCAATCGTCTCCCGGCGCGCGAGATCCCGCCCGGTGAGGCGACTCAGCGGTTGCGGACGCGGCGGGCGATGCCGAGCGCGACGAGCAGCACGACCCCGCCGGCCACGGCCATCCCGACCGGCGTCCGGGCCCAGCTGACCGCGGAGTCCTTGGCCTGCCCGGCCAGCCGCTTCGGGCTGACCCGCTCGGTCAGCTGGTCGAGGGTGCCGGCCAGCTGCGAGCGGGAGGTCTCGATCTCGCGCTGGATCTGCTCGGGGTCCCGGGGGCTCACGCGAGCACCCTAGGGCATACGGGGCAACCCGCCCCGCAGGCGCTCAGGTCAGCAGCTGCCGGCCGAGCCAGTCGCCGATCTCGACGACGCCGGGCAGCACGTAGAAGAAGCCGCCGCCCTCGGGGCGGATGTACTCCTCCAGCGGCTCGCCCTTGAGCCGGTCGTTGGTCTCCAGGAAGTGCGTGAGCCGGCGCTGGTAGCTCACGAACGCCAGCCCCTGGTCCAGCAGCCCGGCCGAGTCCATCCCGCGCGTGTAGCTCATCCCCCGCCGGACCAGCACCTTGTCCTTCGTACGGTCGTCGCGCGGGTTGGCCAGCCGGATGTGCGCGCTCATCGGGGTGACCTTGCCGTTCGGGTCGTCGGCGTAGTCGGGGATGTCGGTCTCCGCCTTCCCCGACAGCGGGGCGCCGTTGACCTTGCGGCGGCCGAAGATCGACTCCTGCTCCTCCAGCGCGGCCCGGTCCCAGCGCTCGACCAGCATCCGGATGACCCGGACGACCTGGTACGTCCCGCCGACCGTCCAGGTCGGCTCGCGGCCCGTCGCGTCCTGCGCGACGTCCGCGGTGGAGGTCCAGACGAGGGTGTTCATCAGGTCCTCGTCATCGGCGTTCGGGTTGGCGGTGCCGTCCTTGAAGCCGAGGAGGTTGCGGCTCTGGGTCTGCCCGAGCTTCGGCACGGCGTCGGGCCGGGTGAAGGTGTCCTGCAGCCAGTGCAGCACCAGCCCGGAGCGGGTCCGGCGCATGATCTGGCGCAGCGCGTGGATGCAGACGTCCGGCTCCTTGCCCTGCAGGGAGATGAGGACGTCGCCGTGCGAGCGGGCCGGGTCGAGCCGGTCGTTGGCCAGGAACGGCATCGTGACCAGCTCGCGCGGCTTGCGGTCGGCCAGCCCGTACCGGGCGTCGAAGAGGGAGGCGCCGACCGACACGGTGATCGTCAGGCCGGGGTCGGTGACCTCCATGAGCACGCCGCTGTCCGGCGGCGGCAGGTCGCGGTCGCTCTCGGCCGGCACCCGGCCGGCGATCAGCGAGTCGATCTCCTCGGAGAGGTTGCGGAACGTCTCGGCCAGCGCGCCGCGGGTCTCGTCCACGCAGGTGAACGCGGCCAGCAGTCCGTGCGCGGCCGGGTGCTCCAGCACCCCGATCTGGTGGTAGCCGCGGAACCCCCGGGGCGGTATGGGCTCGGGCCCGTCGTCGCCGTTCCCGGCGCGCGCGTCCGAGGCGAGCTTGATCCCGCCGATCGTCGCGCCGCCGACCACGGCCGTGCCGAGCGCGGCCGTCCCGAGGAAGGCCCTCCGGGACAGCGGCGCCCGGCCACCGTCGTTGCTCATCACCGCATCACCGATTCAGACCCCCAGCACCGCCGGCACCTTGGCCAGATTCTCCGACAGAGAGGCGAGCTGCGCCTGCATCTTCGTCTTGTCGGCCGGCTTCAGGTCGGTGAACGGCTTGAAGACACCCTCGCTGATCTCGTACGGGCCGAGCGAGTCGTCGACGGCCGTGAACCCGTTGTCGATCGCCGTGGCCAGCGCCTTGTCCTTGGTCATGATGATGCCGCGGAAGTACGTGTACGCCTGCTTGGCGCCCAGCTGGTTCGCGTCGAAGTCCGAGAGATCGGTGTGCGAGTAACGGTCTTCCTCGCCGTTGATCTTGCCCTCGGAGACCTCTTCGATCAGCTCGCCGGCCCCGAGGGCAACAGCCTTCGGGGTGATGTCGACGGTCTTGATCTGCGTGTCCAGGGTTGCCAGATCCTTGTCTAGTTTGTCCGCCAGCGCGGCGCCGCCGGACGTGGTGTTCCTCTCCCAGAGGAGATACTCCAGCTTGTGCCACCCTGTCCACTTGGGATCGTTCACGCCGGCGAAATCATCCACCCGTGAGTCGACCGAACCGTCGATGTTCGGGACGAGCCCGGCGATCGGCTCGATCATCTCCCACTTGATCCGACTGGACGCGTACGTGGCCTTGGCCTGGGCGACGTTGCCGGCCCGGACGGCGTCGGTGAACTTCGTGGTGTCGGTCCGCAACCCGGCGACCTGGCCGACGACCCAGGTCTTGTAGTCGGTGACGGCCTGGGTGACGGTCTGGTCGTTGCTCTGCGACCCGAGGTCGGAGCCGGACAGACCGGAGCCGGAGCCGGAGCCCGAGCCGGAACCGCTGACCGAGCCGCCACCCTCGGAGCGGACCTGGCCACCGTCGTCGTCACCGGAGGAGCACGCCGCCGCGAGCAGGCCGAGCGCTGTGGCCAGCGCGAGGACGGACAGGGACCTGCGCACGGGGGACTCCTCGGGGACGGGACTGGTTAGGCACGCCTTACTTAAGCGAGCCTTACCTTAACGCCCGGGCCGGGTCGGTCCGCAAGGGTCCGCACGCACTACCCTCGCGCGCATGACGGAGCGACTGTCCCCCGGCGACCAGGCCCCCGACTTCACGCTGCCCGACGCCGACGGCAAGCCGGTCGCGCTGGCCGACTACCGCGGGCGGACGGTGATCGTCTACTTCTACCCGGCCGCCTCCACGCCCGGCTGCACCAAGGAGGCCTGCGACTTCCGGGACAACCTGGCCTCGCTCGACGGCGCCGGGATCGACGTGCTCGGCATCTCCCCGGACAAGCCGGCCAAGCTGGCGAAGTTCCGGGACGCGGAGGAGCTGACGTTCCCGCTGCTGTCCGACCCGGACCACACCGTGCTGGACGCGTACGCGGCGTACGGCGAGAAGAACCTGTACGGCAAGAAGGTCACCGGCGTGATCCGGTCCACCTTCGTCGTCGGCGCCGACGGCAAGATCGAGCAGGCGCTCTACAACGTCAAGGCCACCGGCCACGTCGCCGCCCTCCGCAAGAAACTCTCCGTCTGAACCGACCCTCTACGCTGGGCCGCAGGCGGGAGTGGCGTAACAGGCAGCCGCGTCAGATTTAGGTTCTGGTGCCCTCGGGCGTGGGGGTTCGAGTCCCCCCTCCCGCACAGCTCCGTCGCAGGCCAACGAGCTAGCCACGGTCCTCACCGCTATCCGGTGCTAACGGCCCGCTAACCGGCACCGGCAGGCCGTCGACCCCGGCTGCCGCATCGATCGCTGCGCACACGCTGCGGGTCTGAAGATGGACTCGTGAGCGCCGGCCACGACCCTCATCGAGAACAGCGACGACGGTAGTGCCGGACAGGTCGCCGGTGATCTCGATTGCGACGGCGCGACCCTCCATCGCGCGTATCCGCACGGCGCCGAAGTCCTCGGTCGTGCGGCCCTCGCGGTCCGCGATGTTCACGGTCGCAACCAGCCACTCGCCGTGCTCGTACGGCAGTTGATCAACCATGGTCAGCCTGCCCTCCAATCATGTCGGCTACCAGCGCCGCGGCGGCCGCGTGCAGGCCGTCCGCAACGTGGCTGTAGATGTCGAGAGTGATGCCGATCGAGGCGTGCCCGAGCCGCTCCTGGACCACCTTCGGATGCACGCCG
>DASYKU010000087.1 GCA_035995165.1 Mycobacteriales bacterium | reverse complement strand
GTTCGAGCTCGAGCCCGACCCGGCGCACGCCTCCGAGGTCGAGGTCACCTTCACCCCGCAGGGCGGCGGCACCCGGGTCGAGCTGGTGCACCGGCACCTGGACCGGCACGGCGAGACCTGGCCGGAGCTGATGCGCGCGGTCGGCTCCGAGGGCGGCTGGCCCGGCATGCTCCGGAGGTACGCCGGCGCAGTAGAGGTTCCGCCGGTCCGGGCCTCGGTCACCGTGGCCGCGCCGGTCGAGAAGGCCTGGCGGGTCTACACCGAGGGCTACGGCAGCTGGTATCCGAAGGGCCACTTCCTCGGCGACGGCCCGGCCGAGACCGTGATCATCGAGCCGTACGAGGGCGGCCGCTGGTACGAGAAGCAGGCCGACGGCAGCGACCCGGAGTGGGGCCGGGTGCTGGCCTGGGAGCCACCGGGCCGGCTGCTGCTGGCCTGGGCGGTCGGCGGGGACTGGAAGCCGGACCCGGACCCGGCGCACTGGTCCGAGGTCGAGGTGCTGTTCTCCGAGGTACCCGGCGGCACCCGGGTGGACCTGGAGCACCGCTACCTCGGGCGGCACGGCGACGGGGCCCGGTCGATCCTTGCCGGAGTGTCCGATCCGGACCAGGGACACCCTTTCTACCTGCGGCTATACGTTGCCGCTGCCGAAGGGCGGACCCAGGACTGAGCCGTTCGGCGGCAGTCGGACGGGCGAGCGGCGGCGTGGGGCGCCGCCGATCAACGTCAGTGCCCGCAACATCTCCGCCCGCAACGCGCTGCAGGTCTTCCTGGTGGTGAACGGGAAGACCGTGCCCGGCAAGGCGGCGCGGGTGGTGTCGATCGCGCCGAAGACCACCGGAACGGTGGCCGGGCTGAGCTGGACCCGGGGCCGGACCGTCGTGGTCTGGAACCAGAACGTGCTCAACGGCAGGAACGTCGGCGCCACGGTGCAGGTCACCTCGATCACCGTCGGCTGATCGCCTGTCGGGGGCCGTGCGGGGGACGGCCGCGGCGCGCTGGCCGGGGCCGGGCCCGCCCTCGTACGGTCGGGGTATGACGACGGCGATGGACGCCCCGGTCGAGCGGCCCCCGGGCCCGGAGCTGGGCCGGCTCGAGCTGGTCCGGCTGCTGCGCTCCCGCCAGCTGACCGACTACCTGGACCGGGCCGCCGGGGTCGCGCCCGAGCTGGCGCACTTCCGGATCGGCCGCGAGCACGCCTATCTGGTCGGGACGCCGGAGCTCGTACGGGAGCTGTTCGGGCCGCTCGGGCGGGCCGGACAGAAGGGCCGCGGCCTGCAGAACACCCGGATGCTGCTGGGCGAGGGGCTGCTCACCAGCGAGGGCGACCTGCACCGGCGGCAGCGGCGGCTGATCCAGCCCGCGTTCCACGGCAGCCGGGTCGCCGCGTACGGGCAGCTGATGCGGACCGCGGCGGCGCAGCTGCCGGAGCGGGCGGGCTGGCGGGACGGCGTGGTCCGGGACATGTCGGCCGACATGGCCGAGCTGACCCTGCGCATCGTCGGCGAGACGCTGTTCGCGGCCGATCTCACCGACGACTCGACCGCGGTCTCCGGCGCGCTGGCCGAGCTGCTGGGCCGGTTCCAGCGGGTGATGCTGCCGGGCGGGGTGTGGCTCAACCGGCTGCCGCTGCCCTCCACCCGCAAGCTGCTGGGCGCGATCGCCGAGCTCGACACCGTCGTCGCCCGGCTGATCGCCGAGCACCGCGCGGACCCGCGCGAGGACACCGTGCTGGCGATGCTGCTCGCGGCCCGGGACGAGCACGGCGACCCGATGCCGGACAAGCAGGTCCGGGACGAGGTGCTCACGCTCATGCTGGCCGGGCACGAGACCACGGCCAACGCGCTGGCCTGGACCTGGCTGCTGCTGCACCAGAACCCGGCGGCAGCGGCCGCGCTGCACGCGGAGGTGGACGCCGCGCCGGCCGGAGCCGAGCTGCGCGACCTGCCCTGCACCCGGGCGGTGGTGGCCGAGTCGATGCGGCTCTACCCGCCGGCCTGGGTGGTCGGCCGCCGGATGGTCACCGACGTCCGGATGGCGGGCTGGGACATCCCGGCCGGCTCGCTGGTGCTGGCCTCGCAGTGGGTGACCCAGCGGGACCCGCGGTGGTGGCCGGACGCGCGGGCGTTCCGGCCGGAGCGCTGGCTCGGCCCGGACGGGTACGACGAGGCCGCGCCGGGCCAGCCGCGGGGGGCGTACTTCCCCTTCGGGATGGGGCGGCGGGTCTGCATCGGCGAGTCGTTCGCCTGGACCGAGGCGGTGCTGGCGCTGGCCGCGCTGAGCCGGGACTGGGCCGCGGCGCTGGTTCCCGGGCATCCGGTGGCGCTGCGGCCGGCGGTCACGCTGCGTCCACTGAACGGGCTGAAGATGACCCTGCACGACCGTCGCGGCGGAGTTTCCGACGACGTCCGCAGGTGACGCCGGCGCCGGCCGCACGCGGTGCGCATCCGCGGGCGACCGGCAGATGGCACCGCTACGGTGCGAGGTCGACGGCCTCGCCGAACGTCCAGTGCGTACCCCGTGTGGTGGTCATGTCTGCCTCCTGACCGGCGAAGAGAGACTGAATGTCTCAATCTCGACACAGTATGGAACCCGACAGAGGGCCCTGCGGTCACCCGTTACGGTGGCGACGGAGAGTCGTTCTTCACACCGTTCCATTACGGAGCGTTAGGATTCATTTCGGTCGCAGTTTTCACTCAGCGTGTGAGTTGTTTGACCGCGCAGCGTGGCGAGGGCCACCCTCTGATATCGCGCGCTTCACCCGAACGGTGTAGCAAGCTTGATCCTTGACTACAGAGCGAAGAACGACGCCGGGCCCTCGTCCTCGGACGAGGGGCCCGGCGCGCGGTGTCCCCGGCGTTGGCCCGCCGATTGGTTCACCAAGGGGTGGAAACCACCCCGAAGCGCGCTACCCATTCCAGTCGGCACGCGCAAGGCAAGGATGGTGCATCTTGATGACTTCGTCATCAGTACGGGAGTTTCCGCCGCTCTCCCCCGAGCGGCACCCAGAACTGAACCCCCAGCTCACGGCCGTGGTTCCGTGGCCGAGGACCGCTGCCAACACGTTGCACCCGGTAGGTGGAGACGACGTCCCGGGTGATGATCTCCGACTCTGCGGTCGCCCCGACTGCGCCGAGCCGGCCCGCGAGCGCCGCGGCCGCACCGGCCGCCCGTCGGAGTACTGCTCGGACCGCTGCCGCACGCTGGCGAGCCGGTCCCGGGCGGCGCTGCGCCGGGCCGCCCTGCGCGCGACCCGGCAGCGCGTGTCGGCCGCGGGCGGCCAGGGCCAGACCCGCTTCGGCACCACGCTCACCGACGGCCTGCGGACGACCGGGCTGACGCTGGAGGAGATGAGCCTGCTCCTGCGCACCGACCATGACGTGTACGTCAGCCCCTCCGCGATCAGCAACTGGACCCACGGCCGGCTTCCCCGCCGGACCCCCGACGACGAACGCCGCACGGCCGCGATCGAGCAGGTGCTCAAGCAGCCGGCCGGCGAGATGCGCTTCCTGCTCGAGCGCGACCGGGCCAACCGGCGCCGCGGGCTGCTGCCGGCCGGGCCGGGGCCGCGCCGCCCGAACGGCGAGGAGGACCCGGTCCGGGACCTGCGCGAGCGGATGGTCAAGGTCGGCGGCTCCGACGCGTACGCGGTGATCGCGGTCGAGGAGCGGGTGCTGATCGGCGAGGACCACAAGGAGTACAAGCGGACGGTCCGGCTGCGGCTGCGGGCGCTGGACGAGCACACCGACTGCTACCGGCTGGTCTACACGCCCGACGACGGCGAGTCGACGTCCGCGATCCTGGCCCGGCGCAACTGCCGCCGGGGCCGCGAGCTGGTCGGTCCGGGCGGGCTGGCCGGCATCGAGCTGCTCTTCGACCGCGTGCTGGAGAAGGGCGAGGCGTACGAGTTCGACTACCAGGAGGTCGTCGAGCACTCGGGCGAGCCGCAGTGCTGGGTCCGGCGCGGCGTCGGGCACTCCTCGGTGGACCTGCTCAAGACCGTGGTCCGCTTCGCCGTGCCGCCGGCCCGGGTGTGGGCCTGCCGCTGGGACAAGCGCGGCGAGCACCCGATCGACCTGGTCCCGGTCGCCCTCGACGGCGACACCGTGACACTGCTGCTGCAGCATCCCTCCCCCGGCCTGCACGGGCTCACCTGGAGCTGGTGACGGCCGCCCGGCCCCGATGACGTAGGGATTTCGCGCTCGGCGCAACGACGAGGGCGTTGGGTGCACGGGGCCGGAGCCCGACGTACGGTCGTCGGGTGAGTACCCCGCCCCCCATCCACACCCTCGGCGCCCTGCGCGCCTCCGGCCACGTGCACCGCGGCGTCAAGGCCGAGATCCGGGAGAACCTGCTGGCCCGCCTCGCGGCCGGCGAGCCGTCCCTGCCCGGCATCGTCGGCTTCGAGGACACCGTCGTGCCCGAGGTCGAGCGGGCCCTGCTGGCCGGGCACGACATGGTCCTGCTCGGCGAGCGCGGCCAGGGCAAGACCCGCCTGATCCGCACCCTCGGCGGCCTGCTCGACGAGTGGACCCCGGTCATCGACGGCAGCGAGCTGAACGAACACCCGTACGCGCCGATCACGGTCTGGGGCCACCGCATCGTGGCCGAGCAGGGCGAGGACACCCCGGTCGCCTGGAAGCACCGCTCCGAGCGGTACGGCGAGAAGCTCGCCACCCCGGACACCAGCGTCGGCGACCTCATCGGCGACGTGGACCCGATCAAGGTCGCCGAGGGCCGCACCCTGGGCGACCCCGAGACCGTGCACTACGGCCTGGTGCTGCGGACCAACCGCGGCATCTTCTCCGTCAACGAGCTGCCCGACCTCGCCGAGCGGATCCAGGTCGCGCTGCTGAACGTGCTGGAGGAGCGGGACGTCCAGGTCCGCGGCTACCAACTGCGGCTGCCGCTGGACCTGCTGCTGGTCGCGTCGGCCAACCCCGAGGACTACACGTCCCGCGGCCGGATCATCACCCCGCTCAAGGACCGCTTCGGCGCCGAGGTGCGGACGCACTACCCGCTGGAGCTCTCCGACGAGATCGAGCTGATCCGGCAGGAGGCCGCGCTGGTCTGGGACGTCGACGGGGCGCACGCCGCGCCGGTCGTCCCGGACCACGTCATCGAGGTGGTCGCCCGGTTCACCCGGGCGGTCCGCGAGGCGCCCCAGGTCGACCAGCGCTCCGGCGTCTCGGCCCGCTTCGCGATCGCCGCGGTCGAGACGGTGGCCGCGAGCGCGGTCCGCCGGGCCGCGGTGACCGGCGAGCCGCTGGCCGTCGCCCGCATCTGCGACCTGCCCGCGGTGGTGCCGGCCTCGCGCGGCAAGGTCGAGTTCGAGGACGCCGACGAGGGCCGCGAGAACGAGGTGCTGGAGCACCTGCTGCGCCGGGCGACCGCGGACACGTTCCGGGCCCGGCTGGCCGGGCAGGACCTCTCCGCCCTGCAGTCGAAGTTCGACGAGGGTCTGTCGGTGGAGACCGGCGACCTGATCCCGGCCGACGAGCTGCTGCGCCAGGTCGGCACGTTCCCGACGCTGGCCGCGCTGCTCGGCCGGCTGGAGCCGGCCTCCGGGCCGGAGGGCGCCTCGGCCGTCGGGCTCGCCGCCGCCGCGGTCGAGTTCGCGCTGGAGGGACTCCACCTGCTGCGCCGGCTGGCCAAGGACGACGTCGGCGGCGGCCGCACCGTGTACGGGAACTAGGGAGTCATGGCCTACAAGTACGGCGCGTGGCACGGCGGGCGCGACCCGCTGGAGCCGCCGTTCGACGTCCGGCAGGCGCTGGACGAGATCGGCGACGACGTGCTGGCCGGCGCGTCCCCGAGCGACGCGCTGCGCCGGCTGCTGCAGCAGGGTTCCGACGGCCTGCGCGGGCTGGACGAGCTGCGCCGCAAGGTGCGGCAGAAGGCCCGGCAGGCCCGGCGCCGCGGCCGCCTGGACGGCACCCTGGAACAGGTCCGGGAGCTGCTGGACCGGGCCCTGGCGGCGGAGAAGCGGGAGCTGTTCCCGGACCCGGACGACTCGGCCCGCTTCGCCGAGGCCCAGCTGGATGCGCTGCCGAACGACCCGGCCCGGGCCGTCCGGGAGCTCTCCGAGTACCCGTGGCGCTCGGACGAGGCCCGGCAGACGTACGAGGAGATCAAGGACCTGCTGCGCCGGGAGGTGCTGGACAGCCAGTTCCGCGGCATGCGGGACGCGCTGCGCGGTGCCTCCCAGGAGGACATGGCCCGGGTCCGGGAGATGGTCTCGGCGCTGAACGACATGCTCGAGGCCGACGCCCGCGGCGAGCACACCCAGGAGCAGTTCGACCGGTTCATGGAGCAGTACGGGGAGTTCTTCCCGGAGAACCCGGCCGACCTGGCCGAGCTGGTCGACACGCTGGCCCGCCGGGCCGCGGCCCAGCAGCGGCTGATGGACAGCCTGTCCGACGCCCAGCGGCAGGAGCTGTCCGACCTGATGGCCGGCGCGATGGGCGACGAGGGCCTGGCCAACGAGATGTCCCGGCTGCAGCAGGGCCTGCGCTCGGCCCGGCCGGACCTGCGCTGGGGCGGCCGGGAGCGGATGGACGGCGACCGGCCGATGGGCCTCGGCGACGCGACCAGCGCGCTGCAGGAGATCGCCGACCTGGAAGAGCTGGACTCGATGCTCGACCAGGACTACCCGGGCGCGTCCCTGGACGACGTCGACCCCGAGCTGGTCGAGCGGGCGCTCGGCCGGGCCGCGGTCGACGACGTGGAGGCGCTGCGCCGGATCGAGCGGGAGCTGCAGCGGCAGGGCTTCCTGAACCGGACCGGCGGGCAGCTGGAACTGACCGCACGGGCGGTCCGGCGGCTCGGTGCGACCGCGCTGCGCCGGGTGTTCTCGGTGCTGGACTCCGGCGGCCGGGGCACCCACGACGTACGGGACGCGGGCGCGGCCGGCGAGCCGACCGGATCCTCCCGCGGCTGGGAGTACGGCGACGAGCAGCCGCTGGACGTCGTCCGTACGGTCCGCAACGCCGTGCTGCGGACCGGGCCGACGCGGGGCCGGGTGACGCTCTCGGTCGAGGACTTCGAGGTGGTGGAGACCGAGCGGCGGACGTCGGCGACGGTCGCGCTGCTGGTCGACCTGTCGTACTCGATGGCGTTGCGCGGGACCTGGGGCGCGGCCAAGTCGACGGCGCTGGCCCTGCACTCGCTGGTGACCACGGCGTACCCGCAGGACAAGATCGAGATCATCGGGTTCTCCAACTACGCCCGGGTGATCTCGCCGACCGAGCTGGCCGGGCTGTCCTGGGACATGGTGCAGGGCACCAACCTGCAGCACGCGCTGATGCTGGCGCGGCGGCACCTGGACCGGTACCGGGACGGCGAGCCGGTGATCATGGTGGTCACCGACGGCGAGCCGACCGCGCACCTGGCCCGGGACGGCCGGCCCGAGTTCGCCTGGCCGCCGCTGCCGGAGACGCTCGCGGTCACGCTGGCCGAGGTCGAGCGGTGCACCCGCCGCGGCGCCACGATCAACGTGTTCATGCTCGACGAGGAGCCGGCGCTGGTGCGGTTCGTGGAGGAGCTGGCCCGGCGCAACGGCGGCCGGGTCTTCTCGCCCCGGCCCGAGAAGCTCGGCGAGTACGTCGTCAGCGACTACCTGCGCGCCCGCCGAGGACGCCGCCGCGCGGGCTGACTCGCTCATCCCGGGAGCCGGCCCCGGGGCCCGCCCCGCCCGGCCGAGTCGACCCCGCGGGGGTCCGGCGGCGTCCCCCGGATCCCCGGGGCCCGCCCTGCCCGCCGAGTCGACCCCGCGGGGTCGGGGGGCGGCCCCGGGACCCCCGGGCCCGGCCGAGTCGACCCGCGGGCGGCGGACTAGGCTGCCCGCCCGTGAAGGCGTTGCTGGTCGTCCATGTCGTGCTGGCCATCTTCCTGATCGGCCCGCTGGTGGCCGCGGTCAACCAGGTGCCGCGGGTGCTGCGCGGCGGCGAGGCGTCCGCCGGCGCGCTGCCGGTGCTCACCCGCATGGTCACCGTGTACGGCTGGGCCTCGCTGCTCGTCGGCCTGCTCGGCTTCGGCCTGGTGCACGACTACGCGTCGTTCTCCGACGGCTGGCTGATCGTCTCGATCGTGCTGTGGGTCGTGGCCAGCGGGCTGATCCTCAGCCTGGTCGTGCCGCTGCTGAACACCGCCGCGAAGCGGGACACGGCCGCGCTGGCGCCCCGGCTCGCCGCGGCCGGCGGCGTCGCCAGCCTCTGCTACGTCGTGATCGCGATCCTCATGGTCTGGCGGCCCTAGAACCTCTCGGACGCCGAGCCGCCGGGTCCCCGCCGTTGCCGGACGCGGACCGGCTGGTGCTGTGCGCGTACCGGAACGGGAAGCCGAGCGGGACCCGGACGGCCGTCGGCGACGAGACCCGGACCGACGTGAGCCGGCTCAACGCCACGCCGCCCGCCGGGACCTGCGCCCGACGTGTGGGCGCCCGCCGGCAACTGGAGATTCCGGCGGTCACCCCGCGACGGTGTCGTCCGGGTCTTCGCGGACCTGGCCGACTGCGTCCTGCGTCACAGCGGCGGCACCGTGCAGCTGGACGGCACCCTGCTGCAGAGCCTCTACGACCGGGCCAACCGCTGACGCCGTGTGCTCTTCGCCTCACCGCCTGGCAGAATCAAGGGCGTGCCCGCCGGACCCGCTCGATCCCGTCGCCCTCGGCTCCTCCCGGCCGCCTTGCTCGCCTCGGCGCTCGTGGTGGCCGCGGGCGGTGGCGTGCTCGTCGCGACCGGCGCGTCGGCCCAGCAGACCACCGATGCCTGCGCCGACGGCAGTGAGTACGTGACGGTCCGGCCGGTCGTGGACGACAGCGACGGCTGGAAGCCGGCCATGCCGACGGGGCCGACGCTGGCCGGCTGCGTGAACTCCGACCAGCTCGACAAGGCCGCCCAGCAGACGGCCAACCCGCGCGGCTGAGCCCCGCTAGGACAGCGCCTGGGTCAGGTCGGCCAGCAGGTCCTCGATCGACTCGATCCCGACCGACAGCCGGACCAGGTCGGCCGGCACCTCCAGCGGCGACCCGCTGACCGAGGCGTGCGTCATCCGGGCCGGGTGCTCGATGAGCGACTCGACCCCGCCGAGCGACTCCCCCAGCGTGAACACCCGGGTCCGCTCGCAGACCCGCAGCGCCGCCTCCTCGCCGCCGGCGAGGGTGAAGGAGACCATCCCGCCGAAGCCACGCATCTGCTTGGCCGCCAGCTCGTGGCCGCGGTGGGTCGGCAGGCCCGGGTAGTAGACGGTCGTCACGGCCGGGTGCGCGACCAGCATCTCGGCCACCCGGGCCGCGTTCGCGCAGTGCCGGTCCATCCGTACGCCCAGGGTCTTCACCCCGCGCAGCACCAGCCAGCAGTCGAACGGCCCCGGCACGGAGCCCATCGCGTTCTGGTGGAAGCGCAGCCGCTCGGCCAGCTCGGCGTCGCCGACCACCAGCGCGCCGCCGACCACGTCCGAGTGCCCGCCGAGGTACTTGGTGGTCGAGTGCACGACGACGTCCGCGCCCAGCGCCAGCGGCTGCTGCAGGTACGGCGAGCCGAAGGTGTTGTCGACCACCAGCAGCAGGCCGTGCTCGCGGGCGATGCCGGCCAGCGCGGCGATGTCGGAGACCCCCAGCAACGGGTTGGTCGGCGTCTCGCACCAGAGCACCTTGGTGGCCGGCGTGACCGCCTCCCGGACCGCGTCCAGATCGGCCAGGTGCACCGGCGTGTACGAGACCCCCCAGCGCTCCAGCACCGTGGCGAAGATCCGGAAGCTGCCGCCGTACGCGTCGTCCGGGATCACCACGTGGTCGCCCGGCACCAGCACGGTCCGCAGCAGCGTGTCCTCGGCGGCCAGCCCGGAGGCGAAGGCCAGCCCGTGGGCACCGCCCTCGAGCGCGGCCAGGCACTCCTCCAGCGCGGTGCGGGTCGGGTTGGCCGACCGGCTGTACTCGTAGCCGCCGCGCAGCCCGCCGACCCCGTCCTGCTTGTACGTCGAGGTCTGGTGGATCGGCACCACCACCGACCCGGTCGTGGGGTCGGGCTCCTGCCCGGCATGGATGGCGAGGGTCTCGAAGCCGTGTGTCACCCGCGCGAATCTACTCCGGCCGGGCCCCGGGGTGCGGGGCCCCGGTGGGTGCCGGTGACTGTCCGACCGATCCTTGGCGCCGCCTCAGCGTGATCACCGGTAGCCGGCCGCCTGGAGGGTGAACAGCTCGGCGTACCGGCCGCCGGCGGCCATCAGCTCGTCGTGGTCGCCGGCCTCGACCAGCCGGCCCTGGTGCAGCACGTAGATCCGGTCCACGTGCCGGACGTTGGCCAGCCGGTGGCTCACCAGCACCGTGGTCCGGTCCTGCCCGCGCGAGCGCAGCTGCGCGAACAACGCGTGCTCGGCCCGGGCGTCCAGCGCGGCCGACGGCTCGTCGCAGATCAGCAGCGGCGCGTCGCGGAAGGTGGCCCGGGCAGCGGCGAGGCGCTGCCACTCTCCGCCGGAGAGCTCCTGGCCGCCGACGAACGTCCGGTCCAGCAGCGTGTCGTAGCCCCGGGTGAGCGCGCGGATCATCGCGTCGGCGCCGACCACGGTGGCCGCCGCGACCGCCCGGCGGCCGTCCGCGTCGGGCCGCTCGACGTCGCCGACCTGGACGTTCTCCCGGGCCGTGAACGGCCACCGCAGCACGTCCTGACCGACCACGGCGATGTGCCGGCGCAGCGCGTCGCGGGGCAGCTCCCCGACCGGCACGCCGTCCCAGCGCACGGTGCCGGAGTCCGGCGCCCACAGCATCGCCAGCAGCCGGGCCACCGTGGTCTTGCCGGAGCCGTTCTCGCCGACCAGCGCGATCGTCTCCCCGGCCCGTACGGTCAGGCTCAGGTCCTCGACCGCCGTCCGGGCCGAGCCCGGGTACCGCAGCCCGACCCGCTCCAGCGTCAGCTCCGCGAACGGGCCGGGTGCGGGCCGGGTCGGCGCGGCCGGCAGCCGGGCCGCGGCCCGGGCGGCGAAGTCGCTGTAGTCGGCGAAGTAGAGCGCCTCCTCGTAGAGCGTGTTGACCGCGAGCACGGCCAGCTGCAGCGAGCCCCGGACGGTCTGCAGCGCCACCACGCCGGAGGCCGCCGCCGCCAGCGGCACCCGCCCGGTCGCGATGAGCAGCCCGAGCACGGTCCAGACCCCGACGCCGGCCACCCCGGACAGGGCCGCGCCGACCGCCCGGCTGACCGTCTGGCCCCGCACGACCTCGAGGTCGGCCTCGATCTCCGCCGTGATCACGGCCCGGTGCTGGTCCAGCAGGAACCCCCGCATCCCGTACGTACGCAGCTCGGCGGCGGTGTCGCGCTCGGCCATGAGCCGCTCCAGCACCCACATCCGGCGGCGCCGGGCGATCCGGCGGAACAGGCTGGCGTACTGGATCCGGGCGGCGCGGACCGAGGCCCAGCCGACCGGGGCGACGGCCAGCACCATGAGCGGCACCAGCAGCGGGTGCACGACGAACAGCGCGGACATCGCCGCGATCACGCCGACGAGCGCGGAGAGCAGGTCGACCCCCTCCCGGACCAGCGTGCCGGCCGACTGGGTGCCGCGCTCGCTGGCCCGCTGCATCTCATCGGCGAACCCGGGGTCGTCGAAGGCGGCCACCTCGACGCTGGTGGTGAGCTCGACGAACCGGACCTCGGCGACGGCCAGCACCCGCGGCTCCAGCCGGGCCTGGGCCCAGCCGGCGGCCGTACCCAGGGCCGAGCGCAGGCCGAGCGCCGCGGCCACCGTGAGCAGGGCCGGCAGTGCCGAGCGGACCCGGTCCGCGGTCGGGCCGGCGGTGAGCAGCGCGGCCGCGACGTTGGTCGTGGCGAGCACGCCCACCGCGGTGAACGCGCCGCCGGTGACGGTCAGCACGACCGCGAGCACGGTGTCCCGGCGCGACGCCCACCAGCCGAGCCGGGCCGCCCCGGCCAGCAGGGCCGGCAGCCGGCGCAGCATCGACAGGAACGACGTACCGGTCACCGTCTCCCCGTGCCCGAGCCAGCTCGGCGTGCTGAGTGGGGCCGTCGCCGACCGGGTCGGCTCCTCCGCGTCCGGCACCGGACCGGCTCAGTCCGTGTACAGGGACTCGATGACCTCGGCGTAGCCGGACAGGACGCCGCGGCGCTTGAGCTTCATGGTCGCGGTCAGCTGGGGCGAGTCCGGCAGCCACTCGTCGGCCAGCACGGCGAACCTCTTGATCCCCTCGACCTGGGAGACCCGCCGGTTGATCTCGGCCACGCCGCGCTCCAGCTCGGCCCGGACCTCCGGCGAGGCGGCCAGGTCGCCGGGCACGCCCTCCCGCGCGGCCCAGCCCGGCGCCACCTCGGGGTCGAGCACGAGCAGCGCGACCAGGTAGCGCCGCCCGTCGCCGATCACGCAGGCCTGGCCGACCAGCGGCAGCGACTTCAGCAGCGCCTCCAGGTTCGCCGGCGAGATGTTCTTGCCGCCGGCGGTGATGATCAGCTCCTTCTTCCTGTCCACAATGGACAGATAGCCGGCCGCGTCGATGGTGCCGATGTCGCCGGTGTGCAGCCAGCCCTCGGCGTCGAAGGTCTCGGCGCTGCGCTCGGGGTCGTCGAGGTAGCCGGGCGAGATGATCGCGCCGCGGGCGAGCACCTCGCCGTCCGGGCCGAGCCGGACCTCGACCCCGGGCAGCGGCCGGCCGACCGTCCCGGGCCTGACCCGGTACGGGTCCCAGGTCATCCCGCCGGTGTTCTCGCTCATCCCGTACACCTCGGAGAACGGGAGGCCGATCGAGCGCAGGTAGTGCATGACGTCGACCGGGAGCGGGGCCGCGCCGGAGAAGCAGTACGTCAGCCGGTCCAGGCCCATCCGTTCCCGCAGCGGCGCGAACACCGCGGCGTCGAGCTTGGCCCAGGCCGCGGCCAGCTCCGGCGGCAGCGGCTCGTCCGCGGCCCGCAGCTGCGCGACCTGGTGGCCGACCTCCCGGGCCTGGTCGAACCCGGCCGCCCGCTCCGGCCCGGCCGCCGCGACCGCGACCTGCACGCCCGCCTTGAGCTTCTCGAACACCCGCGGCGGACCGAACAGGTCGGTCGGCCGGACCAGGGCCAGGTACGCCCCCAGCTCGGCCTGGTCCGGGCAGCAGCTGACCGTCGAGCACTGCCAGAGCCAGCCGTAGTGGGTGACCATCCGCTCGGCGATGTGCGCCATCGGCAGGTACGACACCGTGCGGCGGTCGGACGTGGGGCCGACCAGCTCGGAGTAGGCGGCGCACTGCGCGTGCACGTTGGCGTGGGTGAGGATCACGCCCTTGGGCGGCCCGGTGGTGCCGGAGGTGTAGATGACCGTGGCCAGATCGGCCGGCTGCACCGCGGCGGCGGCGGCGGCCAGGTCGACGGGCTCGTCGCCGTACAGGTCGGCGAGCAGGGACACGTCCTGCGGGCGCAGGCCGTCCGGGTCGTCGGCGACCACGATCGCGCGCAGTTCCGGCAGCTGGTCGCGGACCTTGAGCAGCCGCTCCAGGAACTCGACGTCCTCGACCACCGCGATCCGGGACCGGCTGTGCCCGCAGAGCTGGGCGACCTGCTCGGGCGAGGAGGAGTTGTAGATCGACACCGGGGTGCCGCCGGCCAGCACGGCGCCGAGGTCGGCGACGTGGAACTCGGGCCGGTTGCGCAGGAACAGCAGGACCCGGTCGCCGCGCTCGAGGCCGAGGCGGGTGAACGCGGCCGCGAGCCGGGCGGACCGGTCGCCGACCTCGGCCCAGGTCCACTCCTCCAGCCCCGAGCCGTCCGGGTTCTGCCGCCGCAGGGCGGTCTCCGCACCGGACTCCTCGACGTTGCGGACCAACCACGCCGGGACCGTCGCGCCGGCATCAGCTTCCGTCACGCCCCACCCCTCCCTGTGACCCCCCTCACAAACTATCGACCCACCCTCACCAACGGGAGCCCTCCCACCCACTCGTCGGAAGACCGTCAGCCGCCGATCGTCCCGGAACACCGTTGCGACGTGGTCGAGCGCGGCGGGATCGCGTGCAGGCTGTTGCGTGCGCGGTGGGGCAGTTGGCGGGAGCGGTTCCTGCGGCCGGGCACGGGCTGCGTGGTGGGTGAGCCAGGATGCTGGGGTGGACGACAGGGATCTGGAGTGGTTGCGACGGTGTGTGGAGCTCGCGGGCGAGGCCGTCGACGCGGGTGACTTCCCGTTCGGGTCGGTGCTGGTCGACGGCGCCGGCCGGCCGCGGGCCGAGGACCGCAACCGGGAGGTCTCGCTCGCGGACGCGACCCGGCACCCGGAGTTCGAGCTGGCCCGCTGGGCCGCCGCGCACCTGACCGCGGCCGAGCGCCGGGACGCGACCGTCTACACCTCCGGCGAGCACTGCCCGATGTGCTCGGCCGCGCACGCCTGGGTCGGCCTCGGCCGGGTCGTGTACGTGATGTCCTCGGCCCAGCTGACCGACCTGCTCACCGCGCTCGGCGTCGGCCCGTCCCCGGTCCGCCCGCTGGCGATCACCCAGATCGCCCCGGGCCTGACCGTGGAAGGGCCCGCACCCGAGCTCGTCGACCGGGTCGCGGCGCTGCACCGGCGCTTCCGGGAGCGGTGACGGGAAGCTCTAACGGGACAGGTGCTGGAGCAGGTCCTGCCGGGTGAGGACGCCGGTCGGCCGCCCGCCCACCAGCACGACCGCCGCGTCCGCCTTCTCCAGCGCGGTCACCACCGCGTCCACCGGCTCGCCCGCGCCGACCAGCGGCAGCGGCGGCGACATGTGCCGCTCCAGCGGGTCGGCCAGCCGCGCGTGCCCGGTGAACAGCAGCTCCAGCAGGTCCCGCTCGACCACCGACCCGACCACCTCGGCGATCGCCACCGGCGGCTCGGCCTGGACCACCGGCATCTGCGAGACGTGGTACTCGCGCAGGATGTCGATCGCCTCCCGCACCGTGTCGTGCGGGTGCGCGTGCACCAGCGACGGCAGCCCGTGCGACTTCTCCTCCAGCACGTCGCCGACGGTCGCCTGCGAGGCCGTACGGAGGAAGCCGTAGTCGGCCATCCAGTCGTCGTTGAAGATCTTCGACAGGTACCCGCGGCCGCCGTCCGGCAGCAGCACCACGATCACGTCCTCGGCCGTCGCCCGGGCCGCCACCCGCAGCGCCGCCCCGACCGCCATCCCGCAGGACCCGCCGACCAGCAGCCCCTCCTCGCGGGCCAGCCGCCGGGTCAGCTCGAAGGAGTCGGCGTCGCTGATCGCCTCGATCGTGTCGCAGATCCCCCGGTCGTACGTCTCCGGCCAGAAGTCCTCGCCCACGCCCTCGACCAGGTACGGCCGGCCCGAGCCGCCGGAGTACACCGACCCCTCGGGGTCCGCGCCGACGATGGTCACCTTCCCGTCGGAGACCTCCTTGAGGTAGCGGCCGGCGCCGCTGACGGTCCCGCCGGTGCCGAGCCCGGCGACGAAGTGGGTGATCCGGCCGGCCGTCTGCTCCCAGATCTCCGGGCCGGTCGTCTCGTAGTGCGAGCGCGGGTTGTTCACGTTCGCGTACTGGTTCGGCTTCCAGGCGCCCTCGATCTCGCGCACCAGCCGGTCGGAGGTGTTGTAGTACGAGTCGGGATGCTCGGGCGACAGCGCAGTCGGCGTCACCACGACCTCGGCGCCGTACGCGCGGAGCACGTTGATCTTGTCCTGGGAGACCTTGTCCGGGCAGACGAACACACACTTGTAGCCCCGGGTCTGCGCGACGATCGCCAGCCCGACACCGGTGTTGCCGCTGGTCGGTTCCACGATCGTGCCGCCCGGGCGCAGCTCGCCGGACCGCTCGGCCGCCTCGATCATCCGAAGCGCGATCCGGTCCTTCACCGAGCCACCAGGGTTGAAGTACTCGACCTTCGCCAGCACCAGCGGCGCCAGCCCCGCCGTCACCGCCGAGAGCTTCACCAGCGGGGTCCCCCCGATGAGCTCGACCATCGACCGGGCGTACTGCATCTCCATCACGCCAGGATGCCAGACGGGCCACCGGTCACCTGCCGGCGGCGGGGATCACTCGGAGATCGGTCGGACCACTCGACTAACCTCGCGGACGGAGGTGGCGAGTGGCGAAGGAGGCGGCCGTCCGGCTGGCGGACGGGGTGTGGCGGATCCCGACCGCGCCGGGCGACATGATCAACTCGTTCGCCCTGGCCGGGTCGGACGGCGGAGTGACGCTGGTGGACGCCGGGTTGAAGTACCGCAGCTCGCGCCGGCGGCTGCTGGCCGGGCTGCGGGCCATCGGCGCCGGCCCCGAGGACGTACGGCGGGTGGTGGTGACGCACGCGCATCCCGACCACACCGGCGGGCTGGCCGCGCTGGTCACGCTCACCGGCGGCGCCGGGGTGCTCGCGCACGAGCGGGAGGCGGTCTACCTGCGGGACGGGCGGTCGCCGCGGACCCGGCGCGGGACCACCCGGACGTTCGCGAAGGTCGTCGTGACCACCGAGTTCCAGGACGGGTCGCAGCTGCCCGGCGGGCTGCGCGCGGTGCACACGCCCGGCCACTCCCCCGGCCACACCGCGCTGCTGCACGAGGCCAGCGGGGTGCTCATCACCGGTGACGCCGTGATGAACCTGCGCGGCGTACGGTTCGCGCCCGCGTTCCTCTGCACCGACTCCGACCGCAACCGGCGCTCCGCCGGCCTGCTCGGGGATCTCGACTTCGAGGTCGCCGCCTTCGCCCACGGACCGGAGTTGCGCCGCGACGCCCGGGCCGCGGTCCGCGCGCTGCTGCACGGGCGGGACCGATGAGCCGCGCCTCCCGGGCCCGGCGGATCGCCGCGGCCGCGGCGTACGGCGGCGGTGGGCTCGGGCTGATCGTGTCCGCCTGCTGGGGTCTGCTGCTGGGCGAGGCCAAGCTGGCCCGGCGCTGGGTCGGCCCGCCGAGCTCGACCCCGCCCGTCGGCGACGGGATGTACGGCACCGGCGACCGGCAGCCGCTGACGCTCGGCCTCATCGGCGACTCCAGCGCGGCCGGGCTCGGCGTGCAGGAGGCCTGGGAGACGCCCGGTGCGCTGCTCGCCTTCGGGCTGGCCACGACCTCGGCCCGGCCGGTGCGGCTGGTGACCGCGGCCGTGGTCGGCGCCCGCTCGACCGACCTGCTCGCGCAGATCGAGAAGATCCGGCCACACCGGCCCGACGTGGTCGTGGTCATGATCGGCGCGAACGACGTGACGTCCCGGACCCGGCCGTCGGACGCGGTCGACCACCTCGGCCGGGCCGTACGGCGACTGAAGGCGGAGGGCACCGAGGTCGTCGTCTGCACCTGCCCGGACCTCGGCTCGGTCGAGCCGATCGCCCAGCCGCTGCGGCTGGTGGCCCGGATCTGGAGCCGGCAGCTGGCGGCGGCGCAGACGATCGCGGTGGTCGAGTCCGGCGGCCGTACGGTGTCGCTGGGCGACGTGCTCGGGCCGGAGTTCGCGGCCCGGCCGAAGGAGCTGTTCAGCGAGGACCGCTTCCACCCGTCCGCGGCGGGCTATGCCGCCGCGGTGGGCGTGACGCTGCCGTCGGTGTGCGCGGCGCTCGGGCTCTGGCCGGAGGAGGCGGACGCGGTCACCGACCGGCGGCTGTTCCACGCCGACGGCGCGACTCCGGTGGCGTCGGCGGCGGCCCGCGCCGCCGGGCGCCCCGGCTCCGAGGTCAGCGGCGGCGCGGTCGACGGCAGCGAACGGGGCCCCCGCGGTCGCTGGGCCTTCCTCCGCCGGCGCCGCCCCCGCCCCATCCCCGACCCCGTCCCCGCCGACCGCTGAATCTCCCCCACCCCCTCAGCGTCGGCGGGTGCGCACAGCCCGCCTGGCGGGAGTACGGCCGGCGCACGGCCGGGCGGGAGGGAGCACCGCCCGCCCGCGCGGGGAGCCCCGCCGCCCAGGGTGCACCGCCCACAGGGCGGGAGTCCGGCCGCCGCGCAGCGGCACGGGGTGGTGGGTGGAGCGGGAAACACGAACGGCGCCCGGGTCGCAGTGCGACCGGGCGCCGGTTCAGTCGTGCGGGGGTCCGGGGTGCCGCCCCGGACGGGATCACTCCGTCGGAGCGACCCGCTTGATCGCGGAGATGTCGAGCTCCAGCTTGACCTTCTCGCCGACCAGGATGCCGCCGCCTTCGATGGCGACGTTCCACGCCAGGCCCCAGTCCTTGCGGTTGATCGTGGTCTTGCCCTCGAACCCGGCGCGCGTGTTGCCGAACGGGTCGCCGCCGGTGCCCTGGTAGTCGAGCTCCAGCGTGACCGGGTGCGCCTGCCCCTTGATCGTCAGGTCCCCGACCATCTTGTACGTCTCGGAGTCGATCTCCTCGGCGGAGGTGCTGCGGAAGGTGATCGTCGGGTAGTTCTCGACGTCGAGGAAGTCGCCGCTGGTCAGGTGCCCGTCGCGCTGCTCGTTGCCGGTGCTGATGCTGGCCGCGTTGATCTCGACCTCGGCCGAGGACGCGCCCGGGTTCTTGTGGTCGATCACGATCGTGCCCGAGAAGACGTCGAACCCACCGCGGACGGTGGCGACCATCGCGTGCCGGGCGGCGAAGCCCAGGCGGGTGTGCGCGGGGTCGATGTCCCAGGTTCCGGTGAGGTCAACGGTGGTAGGTGCGGACATGGGTTCCTCCGGGTCCAGGGCCGTCCCACTGACGGCCGCCGTCAAGTTACTTGCTTATTCAACTACCTGGCCAGAGAACCGGTGAGACCGGCCCGGCATTCCCTACGGAGCGAGGCGATGAAGATCACGCGGGAACAGCGTGACCGAACGGATGTCCAACTCGAGCCCGCGGTCGTCCTGGTGGCTCGCCGGCGCCGCGGCGAGAGTGCGCTGCAGCATCGCCGACTTCCTCCCGGACCCAGGGCAGGTTCGGCGGCCAGCGTACTCACCGTCGCCGGACGTTCCCGGCGAGGATCCCCGGGCGGGAGGTCGTGCCGGGCGGGAGCACGTAATCTGGTCGCGTGGACCCGAACCGGTTGACCCGCGGGGCCTTCGGCGGCGTGGTCGCGGCCGCCGGGGCCGGTGCCGGCGTACTCGCGGCCGAGGTCTGGGCCGCCGCCCGCCGGCGGTACGCGTCGGCCGGTTCGGCGCCCCCGGTCGAGGGCGACTTCGGCGATCCGGGCGCGGAACGGCTCCGGCTGGTGCTGCTCGGCGACTCCATCGGCGCCGGGGTCGGCGTGACCCGGACCGAGGACACCGTCGGCGCCGTGCTGGCCCGGCGGCTGGCCGGTCCGACCCGCCGCGTCCGGCTGGCCGGCGCCGCGATCGCGGGCTCCGGCACCGGCGACCTCGGTCCCCAGGTCTCCCGCGCGCTGCTCGGCCGCCCGGACGTGGCCGTGCTCCTGGTCGGCACCACCGACGCGACCTCCGGGACCGCGCTGCAGGCGGTCAAGGACAACCTCGGCGACGCGGTCCGGCGGCTGCTGGCCGGCAACGCCGCGGTCGTCGTCGGCACCTGCCCGGACCTCGGCGCCAGCCGGGCGTTCGCGCAGCCGCTGCGCAGCGTGGTGGCCTGGCGCGGGCGCCGGGTCGCCGCCGCCTCGGCCGAGGCCACCGAGGCCGCCGGCGGGGTGCCGGTCGACCTGGCCGAGCTGGTCGGGCCGGTGTTCCGGGCCGACCGCGCGGCGTACTGCGAGGACGGCTTCCACCCCAGCGCGGACGGCTACCGGCTCATCGCCGAGGCCCTGCTGCCGACCGTCGACGACGCCGCCACCGAACGCGCTACTCTCCAGTAACAAAGAGGCCAGCCTGACGAGGGAGTCCGCCGTGCCCGAGGCCGTCATCGTCGCTACCGCCCGTTCCCCGATCGGCCGCGCCGGGAAGGGCAGCATGACCGGGTTCCGCCCGGACGACCTGACCGCGACGATCGTGCAGGCGGCGCTGGACAAGGTCCCGCAGCTGGACCCGAGGACGCTGGACGACCTCATGCTCGGCTGCGGGCTGCCCGGCGGCGAGCAGGGCTTCAACCTGGCCCGGGTGGTCGCGGTGCTGCTCGGCCACGACGAGCTGCCCGGCACCACCGTCACCCGCTACTGCGCGTCCTCGCTGCAGACGATCCGGATGGCGTCGCACGCGATCAAGGCGGGCGAGGGGCACGCGTTCGTCGCGGCCGGCGTCGAGACCGTGAGCCGGTTCGTCAAGGGCAGCTCGGACTCCTGGCCGGACACGCACAACCCGGCCTTCCTCCCGGCCGGACAGCGGTCGGAGGCCGCGGCCCAGGGCGGGGTCGACTGGCACGACCCGCGCGCCGACGGCACCGTCCCGGACGTCTACCTGGCCATGGGCCAGACCGCGGAGAACCTGGCCCAGGCCAAGGGCATCACCCGCGAGGAGATGGACGAATTCGGCGTCCGGTCCCAGAACCTGGCCGAGAAGGCGATCGCGGACGGCTTCTGGGAGCGGGAGATCATCCCGGTCACCACGCCCGACGGCACTGTGATCAGCAAGGACGACGGTCCCCGGGCCGGCGTGACGGTGGAGGGCGTGGCCGGCCTGAAGCCGGTGTTCCGGCCGGACGGGCGGGTCACCGCCGGCAACTGCTGCCCGCTCAACGACGGCGCCGCTGCGGTCGTCGTGATGTCCGACGTACGGGCCCGGGAGCTGGGGATCACCCCGCTGGCCCGGATCGTGTCCACCGGAGTGTCGGCGCTGTCGCCGGAGATCATGGGCCTCGGGCCGGTGGAGTCGTCGAAGAAGGCGCTCGCGCTGGCCGGGATGTCGATCGGCGACATCGACCTGGTGGAGATCAACGAGGCGTTCGCGGCGCAGGTGATCCCGTCGTACCGGGACCTGGGGATCGAGCTGGACCGGCTCAACGTCAACGGCGGGGCGATCGCGGTCGGCCACCCGTTCGGCATGACCGGGGCCCGGATCGCGACCACGCTGATCAACTCGCTCCAGTGGCACGACAAGACCTTCGGCCTCGAGACCATGTGCGTCGGCGGAGGCCAGGGCATGGCCATGGTCCTGGAGCGCCTCAGCTAGCGCTCTCGCGCAGGTCGGAACGCCGACCGGCTGTCGCCGGTCGACGAATGCGAGCCGGTCGCCGGGCGCGCAGCCGTCAGACGGCCAGGGCGGCGCGGAGTGCGGCCAGGTGGGTCGCGGCGGCGGACGCCGCGGCCGGGTCATCGGTGCGGAGGACGTCGTCGATCATGACGGCGAGTTGGTCGGCCGGGCTGACCCCGTCGGGCCGCGGTACGACCAGGCGCGGCCGGCGCTCGGCGTCCGCAGCGAGGTCGGCCAGTTGCTGCACGACGACCGCGACGACGTCGGCCCGGCTGCCCGCGCCCGGTCCGGCCGCGTCCGCGGGCACCGCCCAGCTCGCCGCGGTCCACCGGCGCAGCCGGGACAGCAGTCCACCGGCCGACGCAGCGAGGTCCATCAGAAGGTCACCGTACGCAGGCCGCGGACCCCACCGGGACAGGGGTGGGGTCCGCGTGGTCGCGACGAGATCAGTCTCTGAAGTAGCTGAGCAGGCGGAGGATCTCCAGGTACAGCCAGACCAGGGTGACGGTCAGGCCGAACGCCGCGTACCAGGCGAAGCGCTCCGGGGCGCCCTGCCGGATGCCCTTGTCGATCATGTCGAAGTCGAGCAGGAAGGTGAACGCCGCGACGCCGATGCACAGCAGGCTGAAGCCGATCGCCAGCACCGGGTTGGACGAGTCGCGCAGGCCCAGCCCGCCCGGCGTGAACAGCGAGGCGACGAGATTGACCAGCGACAGCGCGACGACGCCGATGAGCGCGCCGAGCAGCCAGCGGGTGAACTTCGGCGTGACCCGGATCGCGCCGGTCTTGTAGACGACGAGCATCCCGGCGAACACGCCGGCCGTGCCGACCACCGCCTGGATGACGATGCCGCCGCCGAAGGCGTCGTTGAAGACCCGGCTGATCGCGCCGAGGAACAGGCCCTCGGCCGCCGCGTAGGTCAGGATCAGGGCCGGGTTGGTGCTCTGCTTGAAGCTGATCACCAGCGCCAGCACGAAGCCGACGAGCGCGCCGACCAGGGCAAGACCCTGCAGGTTCAGGATCCAGGAGACCGCGCCGACCACCACGACCACGCCGAGCGTGGCCGCTGTGCGCAGCACCACGTCGTCCAGGGTCATGAACCGGGCCGGCGGCGCGTACGCCGGGCGGTTGTACATGTCGTTCAGGTCACCGGCCGAGGGCGCCGGGGCCGTGTTCCAGCTCGCGTACTGCTGGCCCTGCCCGAATCCTCGACCGAGCACAGGATTGTTGCTCTGCACCATTTACTCCTCGTACACGTTGGACGGCCCCGGTAACCGGCCCGTCGCACCTGACAACGCGCAGTGCGACGCCCCCGTTCCCGGCAGTGCAAAGATTACTTTAGGAGGGATGCAACCGTCGTGCGGCAGTTCGGAGCGTGTCCGCCTGCTTGCAGAACGCGAACCTCACCAGGCCCCGCCCGGGTCCCGTCCGCCCGTCGTAGTAGAAGGACGAGCCCGGGATCGCGGCCACCCCGCGGGTCGCGATCAGGTCCTTGACGTACGCCAGGTCGTCACCGGCGCACCGCGTCATCACGAAGTACGTTCCCCGCGGCCGGCCGATCTCCAGGCCCAGCCCGTCCAGCGCACCCAGCAGGATGTCGCGCCGCTCGGCGTACTGCTCGACCAGCGTGCGGTAGTAGTCGCCCGCGGCCGCGACGTCGAGCATCACCGCGGTCGCCCGCTGGAACGGGGTCGTCGCGTTGAAGGTGATGAACTGGTGGGCCGAGCGGACCGCCGCCGACAGCGGAGCCGGCGCCACCGCCCAGCCGATCCGCCAGCCGGTCGCGCTGAACGTCTTGGACACCGACGACACGGTGATCGTCCGCTCCCGCGCCACCGGGTCCGAGGCCACCGGCAGGTGCCGGCCGCCGTCGTAGACCAGGTGCTCGTAGACCTCGTCCGAGATCAGGTACGCGTCGTGCCGCTCGGCCAGCTCCCCCAGCACCCGGATCTCGTCGGCCGACAGCGACTGCCCGGTCGGGTTCGTCGGGGTGTTGACCACGATGACCCGGGTCCGGTCGGACACGGCGGCGGTCAGCCGGTCCAGGTCGACCCGGAAGTCCGGGAACTCGGTCGGCACGTAGACCGGCACCCCGCCCGCGGCCACCACCGCGTACGGATAGAGGTCGTAGCAGGGCTCGACCAGGACCACCTCGTCGCCCGGCTCCAGCAGCGCGACCAGCGTGGCGGCGATCGCCTCGCTGGCCCCGGTGGTGACGGTGACGTCGGTGGCCGGGTCCCAGTCCAGGCCGTACTCGGCCCGCTGGTGGTCGGCGACGGCCCGGCGCAGGACCGGGTCGCCGACGCTCGGCGCGTACTGGTGCAGGCCCTGGTGCAGGGCGTCCGAGGCGGCCGCGACCAGCTCCGCCGGCGGTTCGAAATCGGGGAATCCCTGGGCCAGGTTGATCGCGTCCGCCTCCATCGCCCACTCGGTGACGGTGGAGAAGATCGAGGTCCCGAAACCTCGCAGTGACCCGCGCAGCACGTCCGACACGAGCCGATCCTGCCATCCACAGCGGCGTGTTGGTTTCCCGCGTCCGGCGCCGGGCCAGAACACAGTCGTGGATCCACGGGACCGTGGGGACGAGGAGTCTCCACAGCTCGCGCTGCAGCGCGCCCTCCTGCCCTCCCGCCTGCCCGAGATCGAGGGCCTGCCGCTCAGCGCGCGCTACCTCCCGGCCGGCTCCCCGGACCGCGTCGGCGGCGACTGGTACGACGTGGTCCCGGTCGAGGGCGACGCGGTCGCGCTCGTGGTCGGGGACGTCGCCGGGGCCGACCTGGCCGCGGCGGTGATCACCGCGCAGCTGCGCGGCGCGGTCCGGGCGTACGCGCTGGAGGGTCACCCACCGGCCGCGATCGCGACCCGGCTCAACGAGTTCCATCTCGGGCTGGAGACCGGCCGGCTGGCGACGATGGCGTACGCGCTGGTGCACCCGATCGAGCGGATCGTCACCCTGGTCCGGGCCGGGCACGTGCCGCCGCTGCTGACCGCGCCGGGCGAGCCCCCCTGCCTGCTCGACGGCGTCGGCGGGCCGCCGCTGGGCATCCGCTGGGGCGAGATCTGGCGCGAGTCGACCACCCAGGTCGCGCCGGGCAGCGCGCTGGCCCTCTACACCGACGGGCTGCTGCGCGACGGCGGCTACCTCGGTGCCGAGGCCGGGCTCAAGCGGCTGCTGGCCGCGGTCACCGGGCCGATCACCGGGCCGGACCAGCTCGCGGACATCCTGGCCGGGCTGGTGCACGAGCCGCCGCCGGACGACACCGTCGTGCTGGTCGGCCACCTCGTCGGCGAGCGCGGGCCGGGCTCGGCCCTGCGCCGGACGCTGCCGCCGACCGCGGAGAGCGCGAGCGTGGCCCGCTGGCTGGTCAACGACCTGCTGCGGGAGCTCGTCGACGACGACACCCGGGACACCGCGGCGCTGCTGACCACCGAGCTGGTCTCCAACGCGATCCGGCACACCCGCGACGAGCTGGTCGTGACCGTCAAGCTGACCGGCGACCGGCTGCGGGTCGGGGTGAGCGACTCCAGCCACCGGCGGCCGCAGCTGGTCCAGGTCGGTCAGCGCGACACGTCCGGCCGCGGCCTGCACCTGGTCGAGAGGCTGGCCGACCGCTGGGGCATCGATCCGGACGAGCGCGGCCTGGGCAAGACGGTCTGGTTCGAGCTCGTCGCACGCACCGCGTGACCGCCCGACCGCGCTCCGCCCGACCGGCCGCGGTGCGCCCGACCGGCGTAGCGTGGGAAGCACACCGAGGACCTCCCGCACGCTGACAGTCGGTCTCCGTCGGCCCCGGCGTCCGGCTCATCGAAGAGCCGGGAAGGTGGATCTCACATGATGGTCGGAATCATCATCCTGGTGGTGCTGGTCGTGCTGGCGCTGCTGCTGGTCGCCCTGTCCGTCCGGGTGGTCCAGCAGTACGAGCGGGGGGTGGTGTTCCGCCTCGGCCGGGTCCAGGGCGACACCCGCGGGCCCGGGCTGACCCTGATCGCGCCGGTGGTCGAGCGGCTGCGCAAGGTGAACCTGCAGATCACCACGATGGGCGTCCCCGGGCAGGACTGCATCACCCGCGACAACGTCTCCGTACGGGTCGACGCGGTCGTCTACTTCCGCGTCGTCGACCCGGTCAAGGCGCTGGTGAACGTACGCGACTACCTCTACGCGGTCTCCCAGGTCGCGCAGACCACGCTGCGTGCCGTGATCGGCCGGGCCGACCTGGACGAGCTGCTGTCCAACCGGGACAAGCTCAACAGCGAGCTGACCGAGATCATCGACGTCCCGACCGAGGGGCCGTGGGGCGTCAAGGTCGAGCGGGTCGAGGTCAAGGACGTCTCGCTGCCGGAGGGCATGAAGCGCTCGATGTCCCGGCAGGCCGAGGCCGAGCGGGAGCGGCGGGCCCGGGTGATCGCGGCCGACGGCGAGTTCCAGGCGTCGCAGAAGCTGGCCCAGGCCGCGGCCGCGATGTCGGCCGACCCGGCCGCGCTCCAGCTGCGGCTGCTGCAGACCGTCGTCGAGGTCGCGGCCGAGAAGAACAGCACGCTCGTCATGCCGTTCCCGGTGGAGCTGCTGCGCTTCCTCGACCACGCGACGCCGAACGACCGGTCCGGGACGGTCCGCTTCCCCACCGCCGAGGCGCCCGAGCCGGTCGGGTCGCCCGTACCGGTCGACGCGGCCGTGCCGGTCGACGGGGCCGTGCCGGTCGAGGGAGCCGTACCGGTCGACGGGGCCGTGCCGGTCGAGAGGGCCGAGCCGGTGGCCGAGCTGGCCGAGCCGGTCGGCGTGCCCGACGCCACGGAGGCGGTCGAGGCGCGTCCGGTCGCGCCCGCGCTGAGCGACCCCGGGCTCACCCCCGAGCTGACCGACGGCGAGAATTCCGGCGTCAACGGCCGTACGGCCGGCTGAGCCGCATCCCGTCCCGCGCTGGAGGTACCCCCTGACGCTGGAGACCCGGACGGTCTCGGTCACGATCGAGCGGGCCGTCCCCGACGTGTACGCCTACCTGGCCGACCTGGCCCGCTGGCCGGAGTGGACGTTCTTCGAGGCGCTCACCCCGCGTCCGGACGGCCGGTGGGACGCGGTCGTGCCCGGCGGCGGCCGGTCGGTGGTCACGCCGGCCCGGCCCAACGACCTCGGCGTGCTCGATCACGCCGTCGAGGTGAGCCCGGAGGTCACGGTGCAGGTCGGGCTGCGGGTGGTGCCGAACCAGGACGGCAGCGAGGTGCTGTTCACGGCCTTCCGGGTGCCCGGCATGAGCGACGCCGAGTGGGCCGACGACGTCGCCGCGGCGGAGAAGGACCAGGCCGAGCTCAAGGCCCTGCTGGAGAAGTCCTAGACCCAGAGCGCGTCGAGGTCCGCGGCCACCCGGGCGGCCGGGGCGCTCGACGTGATCCCGAGGGCCGGCGCCGGCGCGACCTCCGGCTCCACCGCCGTACGGTCGCAGCAGGCCAGCGCGGCCTCGTCGAGGAACCGGCTGCGCTGGGCCCAGGAGTTGCGGTCGTCGCGGGCCCGCGGGTGGTGGTGGTAGCGCAGCGGCGCGTACAGGTGCAGGGAGTCCCGGGCCCGGGTGAGCGCGACGTGGAACAGCCGCCGCTCCTCGTCCAGACCGTCCGCAGTGGACACTCCCAGGTCGGAGGGGAAGCTGCCCTCGGTGACGTGCAGCAGGTGCACCACGTCCCACTCCAGGCCCTTGGCCGAGTGCACGGTCGAGAGCACCAGCCAGTCCTCGTCCACGCCCGGCGGTACGGCGTCGGCGCCGGTCGAGCGGGGCGGGTCCAGCGCCAGCTCGACCACGAACGTCCGCAGGTCGCCGTGCTCGGCGGCCGCGGCCGACAGCCGCTCCAGGTCGGCCAGCCGGGCCGGCCCGTCCGGGTAGTGGGCCTGCACGACCGGCGCCAGCGCGACCCGCAGGGTCTCGGGCCGCTCGGGACCGGTGGCCCGCAGTGCGGTCACCAGCCGGTCGGCCGCGGCCCGCGCGCACTCGGGCAGCACACCCGGATCCCAGCGGTCGAGGATGCCGTCGCGGTCCAGCTCCAGCGTGTCGACGGCCCGGCGGGCGGTGGCCGGCCCGACCCCGTCCAGCAGCTGCAGCAGCCGGAACCAGGCGGTCTCGTCCCGCGGGTTGTCGGCCAGCCGGTAGAGCGCGAGCAGGTCCTTGACGTGCGCGGCCTCCAGGTAGCGCAGCCCGCCGTACTTGACGTACGGGATCCGGCGGCGGGTCAGCTCCAGCTCCAGCAGGTCGCTGCCGCGCCCGGCCCGGAACAGCACGGCCTGGTCGCGCAGCCGCAGCCCGCGCTCCCGGGCCGCCAGCACCCGCGCGCAGACCTGCTCGCACTGGGTCGCCTCGTCCGCGCAGTCGACCAGCTCGGGGCGGGCGGTGCCGGTACGGACCGCGACGAGGTCCTTGACGTACCGGCGGGAGGCGCCGGACCAGGCCGCGTTGGCGAGGTCGAGGATCGGCTGGGTCGAGCGGTAGTTGCGGACCAGCCGGACCACGGTCGTGCCCGGGAACTGGTCGGGCAGGTCGAGGATGTGGGCGGCGCTGGCGCCGCGGAAGCCGTACACGGCCTGGGCGTCGTCCCCGACCGCGGTCAGCGCGGTGCCGTTCGCGCACAGGCCCCGGACGATGTCGACCTGCAGCTGGTTGACGTCCTGGTACTCGTCGACCAGCACCTCGTCGAACAGCCCGGCCAGCCGGCGGGACAGCACCTCGTCGCGGGCCGCGGCCCGCCAGTAGAGCAGCAGGTCGTCGAAGTCCAGCAACGCCCGCGACCGCTTGCGGGCCACGTACGCCTTGATCACGTCGGCGATCGGCTCGACCAGGTCGGCGGCCCAGGGCGCGGTCTCGGCGACCGTCTCCGACAGCGGCCGGCCGGTGTTGACCGAGCGCGAGTAGAGGTCCAGCAGCAGGCCTTTTCGGGGCGTACGGCGGCCGGCCCGGGCCAGCCCGCACTCCTCCCGGACCACGTCCAGCAGGTCGGCCGCGTCGGCCGGGTCGATCACCGCGAAGTCGCCCGGCAGCCCCAGCCCGGCCGCGTTGGCCGCGATGATCCGGTGCGCGACGGAGTGGAAGGTCCCGCCCCAGGGCCGCTGCCGCTGGTCCTGGGCGGCCCGGCCGAGCATCTCGGCCGCGGCCCGGCGGGTGAACGTGAGCAGCAGCAGCCGGTGCGCCGGCACGCCGCGCTCCAGCAGCCGCGCCACCCGCGCGGTCAGCGTCGTCGTCTTGCCCGTCCCGGCCCCGGCGAGGACCAGCAACGGCCCGCCGTCATGGTCGACCGCGACCCGCTGCTCCTCGTTCACGTCGAACACCCGTTCGACGCTACCGGCCGCGGCGCCCGCCGCGCCGCCGCCGCGCCGCGGCATCACTCGCCGCGGACGTACTACTGGGAGTGGTAACTACCACTCCCAGTGGTAGACGGTCACCGAGACACCCCCGTGGAGACCGGCACCGCTGCGCCGGCGTCGACCCCGCGACGCCAGCCGGCCCTTCTTGCGCAGGTGGCCGTCCCGGCTCAGGACCGACCCGGACGACGTCCCCACACGTTCGATCCGCCGCACCGCAACGACATCCGTCCGCGGGGCCGCCGAGCTGGACGCGGCGACCGGCCGACTGCTCAGCGCGAAGCGAACCCGCCGCGCGCCGGCGCCCGGCCGACTGCTCAGCGCGAAGCGAACCCGCCGCGCGCCGACGCCCGGCCGACTGCTCAGCGCCAAGCGAACCCGCCGCGCGCCGGCGCCCGGCCGACTGCTCAGCGCGAAGCGGACCCGCCGCGCGCCGGCGCCCGGCCGACTG
>DASYKU010000086.1 GCA_035995165.1 Mycobacteriales bacterium | reverse complement strand
AGGCTTTCCGACCGTCGAGGTCTGGCCGACCGCGGGGTTGCCGACCGTCTATGCGGAGTGGCCGAGCGCCGAGCCGGACGCGCCGGTCGTGCTCGTCTACGGGCATCACGACGTCCAGCCGGTCGACCCGATCGAGCTCTGGCAGACCGACCCGTTCGACCCGACGATCGACGGCGACGTGCTGCGCGCTCGCGGCGCGTCAGACGACAAGGGCCAGCTGCTGTTCCACCTGCTCGGCCTGCGCGCCCACCTTTCCGCCACAAAGAGGGACACCCCCGCGGTCACGCTGCGCTTCCTGATCGAGGGTGAGGAGGAGTCCGGCTCGCCGCACTTCGCCGACCTGCTGCGGGCGCAGAAGGACCGGGTCGCCTCGGACGTGACCGTGGTGACCGACACCGGCGTGTTCGCCCGCGACTTCCCCACCACCACGGTCGGCATGCGCGGCCTGGTCGGCTGCCAGATCGACTTCCACGGTCCGGACGTCGACCTGCACTCGGGCTCGTTCGGCGGCGCGGTGCCGAACCCGCTGACCGCGATGGCCCACCTGCTGGCCGCGCTGCACGACCACGACGGCCACATCGCCATCACCGGCTTCTACGACTCGGTCGCCCCGGTCGGCGCCGACGAGCGGGAGAAGTACGGCGCGCTGCCCTTCGACGAGCAGGCCTGGCTGGACGGTCCGGCCCGGTCCCGCGCGGTCGGCGGCGAGGCCGGCTACAGCACGCTGGAGCGGATCTGGGCCCGGCCGACGGCCGAGATCAACGGCATGTGGGGCGGCTACACCGGCCCCGGCCACAAGACGATCGTGCCCACCGACGCGTACGCGAAGCTGTCCTTCCGGCTCGTCCCGGACCAGCGCGGCGCCGAGCTGCGCCCGCTGATCCAGGAGTTCGTCGACGCGCACACGCCGCCCGGCATCACCGCCACGCTGCACTGGGAGGGCGACGGCGTGGCCCCGCTGCGGACCCCGCTGGACGCGCCCGCGCTCGGCGCGCTGGTCCGGGCGATGGAGAAGGCGTTCGGGCTGCCGGTCGGGTTCTCCCGCGAGGGCGGCAGCGGACCCGAGGCCGACCTGGCCGAGATCCTCGGCGCGCCGGTGGTGTTCCTCGGCGTCGGGCTGCCGGAGGACGCGATCCACTCGCCGAACGAGCGGGTGGTGCTGCCGATGCTGGAGCTCGGGGCCGAGGCCGCGGCGTACCTCTGGTCCGAGCTCGCTTCACCCGGGTCTCACCCCGCCGGGTCGTAGCCTGTGGGCGTGACCGAGGCACGCCCACCCGGCTGGTACGACGAGCCCGGGGGCGACCGTGCCTCGCTGCGCTGGTGGGACGGCCGGTCCTGGACCAGCGTGACCCGGTCCCGGTCCCGGTTCGAGCAGCTTGCCGATCCGGCGCCGGCCGCGACCGACCTGCTGGATTCGGACACCGTCGAGCGGCCGCCGGGAAACCGGCGGGGCTGGCTGATCGCCGGCCTCGCCGCTGCGGTCGTGCTCGTGCTCGTCGTGGTCGGCCTGCCCGGCCGCGACGACGAGGGCGGGCTGGCCGACCCGCTGCCCGGCCCCGGACCGGCGACGATCGTGCCGTCCGAGCCGCCGCCGATCACGCCCACCCCGGTCAGCGGCCGGGTCCAGGACCGGGTCGCCCGGCTGTCGTACGACGTGCTGCCGGGCACCTGGCGCGAATGGGACCGGGACTCCTTCGACGGGCTGGAGTCGACCCTCGGCTACTACCGGGTGACCCAGCAGAACGCGCCGCTCGGGCAGACGTACTGGGCCAACGTGAACTCGGGTCCGCTGGACCCGGACACCACCGGCAACGGCGACCTGGCCGGCGCGGCCCAGCGGCTGATCGACACGCTGGCGCAGGAGTACTACCCGAAGCACAGCCGGCAGGGCTTCAGCCAGAAGTCGCTCACCGTCGACGGGGCCAAGGCGTACCTGGTCCGCTACCGGGCGATCTTCGACCCGGCCGCGGCGGCCGGCTACTCGGCCAAGTCCGAGCAGATCGTCGTGCTGGTCGTGGACACCGGGCAGTCGGTGCCCTCCGCGCTCTACGTCTCGCTGCCGGACACGGTCAGCGACCTGTGGCCCTCGATCGACGGGCTGCTGGCCAGGGTCAAGGTCATCCGATAGCCCGCAGGTACGCCGCGACAGCGCCGGCCCGGCCAGCATCGCCGCCACCACCGCCGCGCCGCCACCGCCGCCGCCGACACCGAGCGAGCGACGAACGACCCGATCATCCCGGCCGCCTTGACGCCACCCGGGCCCCGGACCCGGCGGCGGCCGGGATGGCGATCAGGCGGCGGTGCGGACCGCCTCGCGCGCGGCGGCGGCGCCGTCCGCGTCCAGCGCGAGGCGGGCCAGCGCCTCGCACTCGGCCAGCGTGTGCGCGGCCAGCGCCGCCCCGACCAGCGGAACGGCGCGCGCCGACATCGACAGGCTGGTCATCCCCAGCCCGGTCAGCACGAGCGCCAGCAGCGGGTCGGCGGCGGCCTCACCGCAGACCCCGACCGGCTTGCCGGCCCGCCCCCCGGCCGCCCCGCAGGCGGCCACCAGCGCCAGCACGGCCGGCTGCCAGGGGTCCAGCAGCTCGGCCAGGTCGCCGGACTGCCGGTCGGCCGCCATCGTGTACTGGCCCAGGTCGTTCGTGCCGATGGAGAGGAAGTCGACGGCGGCGAGCACCCGGTCGGCGCGCAGCGCCGCGGCCGGCACCTCGATCATCACCCCGGCCGTGGGCAACCCGGCCGCCCGGGCCGCGTCGGCGAAGGACGCCGCCTCGGCCGCGGTGGACACCATCGGCGCCATCACCCAGACCTCGGCCCCGGTCGCTGCCGCGGCCGCCGCGACCGCGCCCAGCTGGGTGGTGAGCACCTCCGGCTGCACCCGCGCCACCCGCAGCCCCCGTACGCCCAGGGCCGGGTTGGGCTCGGGCCGCAGCCCCAGGAACGGCAGCGGTTTGTCCGCCCCCGCGTCCAGCGTCCGCAGCACGACCTTGCGGCCGCCCACGGCGGTCAGCAGCGCCTCGTACTCGCGCTGCTGCTCGGCCGCGGACGGCATGTCGCGGCGGTCCAGGAACAGCAGCTCGGTCCGGAACAGCCCGACGCCCTCGGCGGTGCCGAGCCCGAGGTCCCGCAGCGCGGCCGTGCTGCTGGTGCCGCCGGTGGCCAGGTCGGCGGCCGAGCCGACGTTGAGCAGCAGCTGCACCGGGTGCCCGTCCGCGGTCCGCCCGGGCCCGGCGTAGTCCGGCAGCGCGGCGGCCGTCGTCCCCGCCTGGGCCGGGTCGACGCCGACCTCCACGGTCCCGGCCGAGCCGTCCACCCGGACCACCGCACCGTCCACCAGGGACGCCGCGGCCGGCAGCCCGACCACGGCCGGCAGGCCGAGCGACCGGGCCAGGATCGCGGTGTGGCTGGTCGGGCTGCCGCGCTCGGTCACCAGCGCGAGCACGGTCGCCGGATCCAGCCCGACCGTGTCCGCCGGGGCCAGGTCGTCGGCCACCAGCACGTACGGATGGCCCGGCGCGGGGACGCCCGGCATCGGCTCGCCGAGCACGGTCGCCACCGCCCGGTCCCGGACGTCGTCCAGGTCGGCCACCCGTTCGGCCAGGTAGCCGCCGGCCCCGGCCAGCAGCTCCCGGTACGCCCCGAACGCCGCGTGCACCGCGTGCGCGGCGTCCTGCCCGGCCCGCACGTGCTCGCCGATCGCGTCGACCAGCGTCGGGTCGCCGGCCATCAGCGACTGGGCCTCGAGGATCGCGGCCGCGTCCGCCGGCGCCCCGGCCGCCCGCTCGGCGAGATCCTTGGCCACCGCGTCCAGCGCGTCCGCGGCCCGGCTGATCTCAGCGTCCACATCGGACACCGGGGCCGGGGCGGGCAGCGCGGGCCGCCCGCCCATCCGGGCCACCGGACCGACCGCGACGCCGGGGGAGACGCCGAGGCCGGTCAGGGGCTCAGCCATCGGCGTCGAGGTTGCGGGCCAGCATCGCCGCGAGCTCGTCCACCGCCGCCGCGGCCTCGTCACCCTCAGCCTCCAACGTCACCTCGGTGCCCTTCTTGGCGCCGAGCGAGAGCACGGAGAGCATGCTGCGCGCGGGCACCGCCTTCCCGTCCCCGATCCGGATCGTCACCGGGACGGGTTGCGCCGCGGCCGCCTTGACGAACAGGGCGGCCGGGCGGGCGTGCAGCCCGCTGTCCGAGCCGATCGCCACCGTGCGCTGCTCGACCATCGCATTGCCTCCTACGGTTCGATCGTCACCTTGGGTCGAACGCGATCACCGGATCGGCCTTGGGCAGCCCGCCGAACAGACTGATCCGGCCGCTGCGCGCGGCCATCAGCAGTGCCTGTTCCAGTGCGGACCTCGCCGCCGCGGCCGTGACGACCACGTCCGCGCCGGCGCCGGCGGTCAGCTAAGCACCTCGTCGACGGTGTCCGCCTCGGCCGCGCAGACGGCGGCGTCGGGGGGTGCACCACGGCGGCCGAGGCGTCCAGCCGGGCCCGGTTCAGCTCCACGAGGAGGATTCTCGCCGCCCCGCGCGAGCGCGCCAACATCCCGGATGACGGCGCCGCGGGTGAGCGGTCGACCTGGATGGTCCGGTCCAGGCTCCGGTTCGGCGTCAGCGTGACGACCATGCCCGGATCACCTCCGGTCCGGCGGCGGATGGTCTCGGTGGTCACGTCGAGGATCTCGGCCGGCGTGACCACGTCGACCCGGCCCTGCCCACGGGCTCGGCGCAGGATCTCCGGCTGGCGTTCCTGGGCGTATGTCGTGTTGTTTCACCGCCGCTCGATCTGGGTTTCTGTCGTCTTACTGTGTCGTCAGCCACACACACGAACCCTTCCTCGCAGGGCCGGCCCGCAGGCGTCCCGAGGTCGATGGGGTCAGACGACCCGTCCCGCATCTGTTCGGATCAGCGGCTCGATGCCACGATGGCGGGCATGCCGCCGCTGCCGAGGCCTGTAACCCGGCTGCTTGTCTCCCGGCGGCACATCGACCTGCTCCGCGTGACCAGCGCGTCCTGTCCGGGCTCCGCCGCCCGTTCCCACCAACTTCTGGAGCCCCGGTGACCCTCTGGACCCCCGATCCGACCTTCTACCCGTCCCCGCGGGACGCCGCGGCCGGCCCGGCCGAGACGCTCGCGTACGTCGTCGCGTTCGACCGCGCGGCCGAGAAGCCCGACGCGCTCGCGGTCCTGGACGTCGACCCCGAGTCCTCGTCGTACGGTCAGGTGATCGGCTGGACCGACATGCCGTACACCGGCGACGAGCTGCACCACTTCGGCTGGAACATGTGCTCGTCGGCGCTGTGCCCGTACGCGCCGCATCCGCACACCGAGCGCCGCTACCTGGTCGTGCCGGGCCTGCGCTCGTCGCGGCTGATGATCCTGGACACCAAGGAGAACCCGAAGCAGCCGCCGGTGGTGAAGGTGCTGGAGGCGGAGGAGCTGGCCAAGCGGGCCGGCTACTCCCGGCCGCACACCCTCCACTGTGGACCGGAGGGCATCTACCTGACCTGCCTCGGCGGCGCCAACGGTGCCGAGGGCCCCGGCGGCGTGGCGCTGATCGACCACCAGTCCTTCGAGGTGCTGGGGCGGTGGGAGGTCGACCGCGGCCCGCAGTACCTGGCGTACGACCTGTGGTGGCACATCGCCCAGGACGTCGCGGTCACCAGCGAGTGGGGCACCCCGTCGATGATCGAGGACGGGGTCGTCGGCGAGCTCCTGCTCGGCCGCAAGTACGGGCACAAGCTGCATTTCTGGGACCTGCGCAGGCGCAAGCACGTCCAGGAGGTCGACCTCGGCGACCAGCACCAGATGGCGCTGGAGCTGCGGCCCGCGCACGACCCGACCAAGTCGTACGGGTTCGTGGGCGTGGTCGTGTCGGTCGAGGACCTGTCCGCCTCGGTCTGGCTCTGGCACCGCTCCGACTCCGGCGACTCGTGGGAGGCGACGAAGGTCATCACGATCCCGGCCGAGCCCGCGGACGCCTCCCAGCTGCCGCCGGTGATCGCGCCGTTCGGCGCGGTGCCGCCGCTGGTGACCGACATCGACCTGTCCGTCGACGACCAGTGGCTCTACGTCTCCTGCTGGGGGACCGGCGAGCTCAAGCGGTACGACGTCTCGGATCCGTTCCACCCGCGCGAGGCCGGCTCGGTCCGGCTCGGCGGGATCGTCGGGAACGTCGCGCACCCGGCGGCGCCGGACCAGCCGCTGCGCGGCGGGCCGCAGATGGTCGAGGTCTCCCGCGACGGGTCACGGGTCTACGTGACGAACTCGCTCTACGGGTCCTGGGACGACCAGTTCTACCCGGACGGCGTGGGCTCCTGGATGGCGAAGCTCGACTCCACCGCCGACGGGTTCACGCTGGATTCGCGGTTCTTCCCGCACGGGTCGGAGACGTGGCGAGGACTCCGCCCGCACCAGGTCCGCCTGCAGGGTGGCGACGCCTCGTCCGACTCGTACTGCTACCCGTGAGCGGCTCGGCTCCCGCCGGGACTCGCGCCGGGATCGGCATGATCCGTGCGGCCGGCCCGCGCGCGGGTGGCGGCCGGTGAATCTCGCCCAGTCCTTGACCGTCGCCGGGTTGGGGATCTTCCACGGCCTCAACCCGGCGATGGGCTGGCTGTTCGCGGTCGCGCTCGGCCTGCAGGCGTCCGCCGATCCCCGGCCCCGGCGCGCGGCGGCGCTCCGGGCGCTCCCGCCAATCGCTGCCGGTCACCTCGTCTCGGTCGGCGCGGTCGCCGCCGTCTTCGCCGTCACGGCGTCGGCCTTCACATCCCGCGCGGTCACGATTGCCGCCGGCGCCGTCCTGGTCGGAGTCGGCCTGTGGCGTCTGCTGTCCCGCCGCCACTTCAAATGGGTCGGCATGCGCCTCACGCCGTGGGAACTCGGGACGTGGTCGTTCCTGATGTCGTCGGTGCACGGCGCCGGGCTCATGCTCGTCCCGGTGCTCGCGTCCCACCACGCCTCGGCCGTCCCGCAGTCGCTCGGCTGGGCCGCGGTGGCCACGCTCCTGCACACCGCGACGATGGTGCTCACCGCCGCGATCGTGGCCGTGGTCGTCCTGCAGGTGCTCGGCCTCGGCGTCCTGCGCAAGGCCTGGCTCAACGTCGACCGGATCTGGGCCGTCGCTCTCATCGGCGCCGGCGCCGCCACTGCCCTGACCCGCTGAAGGGCGAGATCTCCGGAGCTAGCTCTTCTAGTCCGCGGAACTCCCACTCATGACCCATGGCCCCCACTTCGGACGGTCTACGGCTGTGGGGTGGACGACGTCGTTGCCGAAGTCGTGACGGCCGAGGTCAGGCCGGCTCATCTGAACGATCCGGCCGTCGCCGTAGAGATGCATCTTCGGCCACTCGCGATCGAGGCGGTCAAAGATCTCCTCACCAGCAGCGTGCAGCAGGTCCAACAAGTCGGCGTCATCGTCGGTCGTGTCGACGAGTTGGTAGGCCAGCCGAGATCTGTAGTGAAA
>DASYKU010000085.1 GCA_035995165.1 Mycobacteriales bacterium | reverse complement strand
CGGCAACGCGGTCGTCGGGCAGTCGATCTGCAAGTCCGGCAGCACCACCGGCCTGACCTGCGGCACCGTGCAGGCGACCAACGTCACCGTGCAGTACGCGGAGGGCACGGTCTTCCAGATGGTGCAGACCAACACCTGCACCCAGCCCGGTGACAGCGGCGGTGCCTGGTTCTCCGGCAGCACCGCGATCGGCATCACCTCCGGCGGGACCGTCGGCGCCTGCACGCAGGCCGGCTTCGCGTCCTTCTTCCAGCCGGTGACCGAGGCGCTCTCCACGTACGGCGTCTCGCTGATCTAGGACCACTCACCACTGGGGATCGACCGGGTCCGCCGCCTACCTTTCCCGGGCGGCGGGCCCGGTCGCCCTCGTCTCACGGGCGGTCACCCTCGGATCAGGGGCGCAGGATCAAGCAGGTCGAGGTGGCGTGGGCGAGCAGCCGGTCCCGTTCGTCGGTCAGCCTCGCCTCGGCCAGCGCGGTCCGCTTGCCCGCGTTGAGCACCTCGCCGGTGCAGCGCAGCGGCCCGGACTGGACGGAGACCGGGCGCAGGAACCGGACCGAGAGGTCCAGCGAGGTGTAGCCGACCCCGGCGGGCAGCGTCGACTGCACCGCGCACCCGGCGGCCGAGTCCAGCAGCGTGGCCAGCACGCCGCCGTGCACGGTCCCGATCGGGTTGTAGTGCCACTCGGCCGGGTCGAGCGTGAACGTCACCCGGCCCGCCTCGGCCGAGATCGAGCCGACCCCGAGCGTCTCCATGATCGGCGGCACCGGCAGCCGGCCTTCGCCCATGTCCAGCAGGAACTCCAGCCCGGTGCGGCCGCTCGCGGCCGCGGCCAGCTCGACCGGGTCCGTCCAGCTGTAGGTGCGGGTGCGCTCCACGGGGCCTCCTGAGTCCGTCCGGCGAACGCAGCTTCACCAGTCCTTGCCAGGTCTGTCAAGCGAACTTAGCCTGGCTCACATGCCGGTCCCGGACGCGCTGCGGTACGACCCCGACCCCTGCTCGATCGCCCGCACCCTGGAGCTGGTCGGGGAGAAGTGGTCGCTGCTGGTCCTGCGCGAGGTCTTCTCCGGCGTACGGCGGTTCGACGACCTGCGGCGGCGGATCGGGGCGCCCCGGCAGGTGCTCTCGGCCCGGCTCTCGACGCTGGTCGACGCCGGGGTGCTGCGGCGGGTGCCGTACCGGGAGCCGGGGCAGCGGACCCGCTCGGAGTACCGGCTGACCGCGACCGGGATGGACCTCTACCCGGTGCTGGTCGCGCTGCTGCGCTGGGGCGACCGGTACCTGGAGCAGCCCGCGGCCGGGCCGACGCTGGAGCTGGCGCACGTCGACTGCGGCGAGCCGGTGGACGTGACGCTGCGCTGCCGCGCCGGTCACGACCTCGGCTCGGCCCGCGACGTCCACCCCCGCCCCGGCCCCGGCGCCCGCGAACTGGCTCCCGAGGACCCCCGCGCCCTGCCGCGCCTCGCGACCGCCCCCGCCTAGCACCGGCGGCGGGGAGGGCTTACGGCCAGGACGTGCGGCAGGGGCGCATGCGCAGGCCGGTGACGTAGTCGTGCGGGGCGCCGGCCCGCTCCGCCGCCTCGGCCAGCACGCCCAGGTAGCGGGCCGAGGGCAGCCCACCCTCGAACGCGTCCAGCACGTACACCCAGGCCAGCTCGGTGCGGTCGAGCGTGTGGACCCGTAGCCGGATCTTCTGGTAGAGCCCGGTGTCGGCGCCCTCCCAGGAGTCGAGCTGGACCTCGTCCTCGGCGGTGACGTCGTAGAGCGCGACGAAGACGGTCTCGCCCGGGGCCTCGACCAGCGTCGCCAGCGAGCCCTCCCAGCCGAGGTCCTCGCCGCCGAAGGTGAGCCACCAGTCGGTGATCCAGCCCGTACCGGACGCGGGCGAGTGCGGGCAGCGCTGACCCATCTGTGCCGGGTCCATGTTCGAGCCGTAGGCGGCGTACAGAGCCACGAGCGGGGATCGTACGGGGAGCGCAAGCGGGAGGGACAATGAGCGGGTGACACGCATCGCGATCATCGGCGGCGGACCGGCCGGCTACGAGGCGGCGCTGGTGGCCGCACAGCTCGGCGGCGAGGTGACGCTGATCGAGCCGGACGGGCTCGGCGGCGCCTGCGTGCTCTACGACTGCGTGCCGTCCAAGACCTTCATCGCGACCAGCGAGACGATGACCAGCTTCCGCGGCGCGTCCGCGCTCGGGGTCCGGGCGGTCGGTCCCGACGGTGACGTGACGGTCGAGGCGACCGTGGTGAACCGCCGGGTCAAGGACCTGGCCGCCTGGCAGTCCGAGGACGTCTGGCAGCGGCTGTCCGGCGAGCGGAACGTCCGGCTGCTGACCGGGCGGGGCCGGTTCGCGGCCGAGCAGCCCGGCGCGGTCCGGCACGTCGAGGTCGTCGCCCGGGACGGCCGGGTCACCGAGACGGTCGAGGCCGACGTGGTGCTGCTGGCCACCGGCGCGACCCCGCGGATCCTGCCCGGGGCCGAGCCGGACGGCGAGCGGATCCTGACCTGGCGCCAGGTGTACGACCTGACCGAGCTGCCCGAGCACCTGGTCGTGATCGGGTCGGGCGTGACCGGGGCCGAGTTCGCCAGCGCGTACCTGGAGATGACCGTGCGGGTCACGCTCGTCTCCAGCCGGGGCCGGGTGCTGCCGGGGGAGGACACCGACGCGGCCGAGGTGATCGAGGAGGTCTTCGCCGAGCACGGCGGGGAGATCGTCAAGCGGGCCCGGGCGGCGTCGGTGGTCCGCACCGACAAGGGCGTCCTGGTGACCATGGAGGACGGCCGCACCGTCGAGGGGTCGCACGCGTTGATGACCGTCGGCTCGGTGCCCAACACCGACGCGCTCGGCCTGGACGCGGTCGGGGTGCGGCTGGACAAGCGCGGCTTCATCGAGGTCGACCGGGTCTCCCGCACCGCCGCCTCGGGGGTGTACGCGGCCGGCGACTGCACCGGCGTGCTCATGCTCGCCTCGGTCGCGGCCATGCAGGGCCGGATCGCGATGTGGCACGCGCTCGGCGAGGCCGTCACCCCGCTGCGGCTGAAGACCGTGTCGGCGACCGTGTTCACGCATCCGGAGATCGCCACCGTCGGCATCCAGGAGACCGCGATCGCCGCCGGCGAGGTGCCGGCCCGGATCGTGGTGATGCCGCTGGCCAGCAACGCCCGGGCCAAGATGCAGGGACTGACCGACGGGTTCGTGAAGCTGTTCTGCCGGCCCGCGACCGGGGCCGTGATCGGCGGGGTGGTGGTGGCGCCGTCGGCGTCCGAGCTGATCCTGCCGGTGACGATGGCGGTCCAGCTCGGGCTGACCGTGTCCCAGATCGCCTCGACGTTCGCGGTCTACCCGTCGCTGTCGGGGTCGTTGACCGAGGCCGCCCGCCAGCTCATGGTCCACGACGACCTGGACTGAGCGGGGCCAGGTCCGGCCGCGCGGTCCGGGCCGCGCGGGGGCCTAGGTGCGGACGCGGAAGCGGAGGACGTCGCCGGGGCGGGCCTGGCCGGCCAGCCCGATCGCGGCGTCGTCCAGCACGGCGATCACCGGGTAGCCGCCGGTCACCGGGTGGTCGGCCAGCATGACGATCGGCCGGCCGTCCGGCGGCACCTGCAGGGAGCCCTCGACCATCCCCTCGGTCGGCAGCTCCCCGTTGCCCGCGTGCGCCAGCGCCGGCCCGTCCAGCCGGACGCCGACCCGGTTGCTGGCCGGCGTGACCTCGTACGCCGCGCTGCCCAGCCGTTCCAGCGCCCCGGCGGCGAACCAGTCGGCCCGCGGCCCGGCCCGCACGGGCAGGACGAGCACGGCCGGCAGCGCCGGCACCGCCGCGACGTCGACGGTCGGGAACCCGGCCGTCTCCGTCCCGACCGGCAGCCGGGTGCCGCGCTCCAGCGCGGCCGGCCCGAGCCCGCCGAGCAGGTCGGTCGCCCGCGAGCCGAACACGGCCGGCACGTCCACCCCGCCCCGCACGGCCAGGTACGTCCGGACGCCGCGGATCGGCGTCCCGAGGGCGAGCTCGTCACCCGGGGAGACCTCGACCGGTCCGTACAGGTGGGTGGTGCGGCCGGCGAGCATGGCCGGGACCGGGGCGCCGGTGAGCGCGATCGTGGCCCGGGCGAGGAACCGGGCGGTGAGGCCGCCGAAGGTGATCTCCAGCCCGGCCGCGGTCTCGGGGTTGCCGACCAGCCGGTTGGCCAGCCGCAGGCTGCCCCGGTCGGCGGCGCCGGACCGGCCGACGCCGAGGTGGGCGTACCCGGGGCGGCCCAGGTCCTGCACCGTCGCCAGTGGACCGGGGCGGAGGATCTCGATCACGCCGGCACGAACCGCACCCGGGTGCCGGGCGGCAGCAGGGCCGGCGGATCCCGGTCGAGGTCCCAGAGCACGGCGTCGGTGCGGCCGATCAGCTGCCAGCCGCCCGGCATCCGCCGCGGGTAGGCCCCGGTGAACGCGTCGGCCAGCCCGATCGACCCGGCCGGTACGGCCGTCCGCGGCGTCTCCCGCCGCGGCACCCGCAGCGCCGGATCCCCGCCGAGCATGTACGCGAAGCCCGGCGCGAACCCGCAGAACGCGACCGTCCACTCCGCGGCCCCGTGCCGCCGGACCACCTCGTCCTCGCCCAGCCCGGTCAGCGCGGCGACGTCGGCCAGGTCGGGCCCGTCGTACGAGGTCGGGATCTCGACCAGCCGGGTCGCGCCGCGGTCGATCGCCGCCGGCAGGGTCCGCTCCCGCAGCGCGGCCGCCACCCTGTCCGGACCGGTGACGGCCGGGTCCAGCCCGAGCAGGATCGTCCGGGTCGCCGGGACGACGTCGAGGGTGCCGGGCAGCGGTGAGTCGCGCAGCGACGCGTACAGCCGGCCGACCTGGTCGAGGTCGGCCAGCTCGACCAGGACGGCGGCGTCGCCGGCCGGAAGGATCCGCACCGCTCAGCCCGCTCCGCCCGGTTCGGCCGCTCCGTCGGCGAACCGGGACAGCGTCGCGCCCGCGGCGGTCAGCGCCGCCGTCACCCGGCGGGCCATCTCGACCGCGCCCGGGGTGTCCCCGTGCACGCAGACCGACCGGGCCTGGATGTCCACAGTGGACCCGTCGATCGCGGTGACGGTGCCGGTCTCGAGCCAGGCCGCGCAGCGGTCGGCGACCTCGCCCGGGTCGTGCAGCACCGCGCCCGGCAGCCGGCGCGAGACCAGCCGCCCCTCCGGCGTGTACGCCCGGTCGGCGAAGAACTCCCGCACCGCCGTCAGCCCGGCGGCCTCGGCCTGCGCCAGCCACTGCGAGCCGGGCAGGCCGAGCACGGGCAGCGCCGGGTCGTACAGGGTGATCGCGTCGACCAGGGCGGCGGCCTGCTCGGCGTCGTCGACGATCGCGTTGTAGAGCGCGCCGTGCGGCTTGACGTAGCGGACCCGGTCGCCGGCCACCCGGGCGAACCCGTCCAGCGCGCCCAGTTGGTAGAGCACGTCGTCGGTCAGCTCGGCCCGGGGCATGTCGATCTTCCGCCGCCCGAACCCGGCCAGGTCCCGGTACGAGACCTGGGCCCCGATCGCGACGCCGCGCTCGACCGCCCGCGCGCAGGTCCGGCGCATGATCCCGGGGTCGCCGCCGTGGAAGCCGCAGGCCACGTTCGCGCTGGTGACCAGCTCCAGCAGGGCCGCGTCGTCGCCCAGGGTCCAGATCCCGAATCCCTCGGCGAGGTCGCTGTTGAGGTCGATCTCGGTCATCCGGCCACCGCCCGCTCGACGTCCGCCCGCGGGTCCTGCAGGTAGGCGGTCAGCGCCGCCCGGGCCCGGTCGTGCTCGCCGGCCACGAGGTGGGCGGACACCTCCCGATTGCGCGGCAGGTAGGCACTCGCGTCCAGCGGCTCGGCCGCGGTCGGCAGCGGGTCGAGGGACGGCAGATCCAGCGGCGGCCGGCGGCTGAGCCCGGTCACGGAGTCTCCTCTCTCACCCGGTCGGGATCCTGATCGTAGGACGATCGACAGTCCGAGGTCCGCCGCCGCCGGTAGCGGCGAACTGTCGGTGCCGCAGGGCAGGATCGCGGTGTGTCGCTGGTCCCGTCCTCGTACGGTCCGCTGCTGCGGACCCCGACGGTGGCGCGCGCGCTCGGGACCTCGCTGCTGGCCCGGGTCGGGCAGCCGGCCGGCGCGCTCGCGGTCACGCTGCTCGTAATCCAGCGCACCGGGTCGTACGCGGCCGTGGGGGTGGTGGCGGCGACCTGGGTGATCGGCGTCGGGGTCGGCTCGCTGTTCTGGAGCCGGCTGGTCGACGGCGGCCGGTCCGCCCGCGCCGTGCTGGTCGGGACCGCGGCCGGGAACGCGGCCGGGCTGGTCGCGCTGGTGACGGTCCGGACCGGCTCGGCCCTGGCGCTGACCGGGCTGACCCTCGCCGCGGCGCTGTTCACGCCGCCGGCCGTCCCGGTCGTCCGGGCGCTGTGGCCGGTCGTGCTGACCGAGCCCGACGCCCGCGCGTCGATGTACTCGCTGGAGGCGACCGTCCAGGAGCTGATCTTCATCGTCGGCCCGTCGCTCGCCGGCGCCGCCGCGGCGGTCGCGTCGCCGTCGGCCGCGGTGCTGCTGGCCGGGGTGCTGGCGGTGGTCGGCGCGGTCTCGTTCGCGGCCACGCCGGGGCTGGAGCGGATCGGCAGCAGCGAGCGGCCGCCGGTCCGGCCGGGCGCGCTGGTGCCGCTGGTGCCGCTGTTCGCGGCCGGGTTCCTGCTGCTGTGCGGGCTCTCCTGGGTCGAGGTCGGGGTGGTCGGCGCGGCCGGCACCGCGGGCGACACGGCCGCGACCGGCGCGCTGTTCGCGGTCTGGAGCGCGGGCTCGCTGGTCGGCGGGCTGCTGGGCGGCGCCCGCCCGGCCCGGCGCGGGCCTGGCCGGCGGCTGCTCCTGCTGCTGGCCGCGGTCGCGGGCGGGCACGCGCTGCTCGCGGTCTACCCCGGGCTGGTCGCGCTGGGTGCGCTGCTGGTGCTGGCCGGCGGGCTGGTCGCCCCGGCCCTGGCCGGGATCTACACGCTGGTCGGCGAGGTCGCGCCGGCCGGCGCCGTCGCCCAGACCTTCGCCGGGCTCGCGGTCGCGTTCCTGGGCGGGTCGGCCACCGGGTCGGCGCTGGCCGGGCTGGTCGTGCAGGCGCACGGACCGGGGACGGCGTTCCTGCTCGGCGCGGTGCCGCCGGCGCTGGCCGCGGTGCTGGTCGGGCTCACCATCGCCCGGTCGGTGGCGGTTCCGAGGCCGGCGGGGTGAGCCCGTGCTGGCGGAACCGGCGCTCCCGCAGCTCGTCGCCGTACGCGGCGCCGACCGAGAGCGCGCCCAGCAGGATCAGCACGGCCATCAGGATCCGCAGCCCGAGGGGGATCGGCAGCACCAGGATCACCACGATCGGGAACGCCGCCTGCACCAGCACCCGCACGATCTGCCGGATCCGCCAGTCCGCGTCGGTCAGGTCGTGCCGGACCCAGGTGCGCAGGGAGTCGGGCAACCGGCCGCCCAACGCGTACCGCAGCCACTGCAGGGCGGACGGGCGGGAGCTCACTCCGGCCAGTCTGCCCGATCGTTAGTCTGCCGCCGTGCGCTGGGTGCAGGGACCGGGGGAGGACGGCGACGAGCCCGATCCCCGGTTCACGCTGGCCAACGAGCGCACCTTCCTGGCCTGGATCCGTACGGCGCTGGCGCTGATCGCGGGCGGGATCGGGCTGGAAGCGTTCGTGCCGCGGCTGGCCGTGCCGGGGTTGCGGCAGACGCTCGCGGTCTGCCTGGTGCTGCTCGGATCGGCGGTCAGCGCGACCGCGTGGACGCGCTGGGTCCACGCGCAGCGGGCGATGCGGGTCGGCGCACCGCTGCCGGTGCCGCGGCTCGCGCCGGTGCTGGCCGGCGGAATCGCCGTCATCGCCCTCGTCACCGTCGTCCTCCTCGTCGCCACCGACCGATGAACGCTCCCCGGCCGGGGCCGGCGTCCGGTCTGGGGCCAATGTCCGGTCTGGGGCCAATGTCCGGTCTGGGGTCGGCGTCCGGCGCGCGGCCGGGGCGGCCGTCCGGCGCACGACCGGGACTGGTCGGCTCTCGGCACCGGTCGTGAGCGGTCCGGATCCGGCGCGGCGGGTGCCCGGCCCGCGGCCGGGGCTGGCGGTGGAGCGGACCGTGCTGGCCTGGACCCGGACCTGGTTGTCGGTCGCGGTCTGCGGGCTGCTGCTGATCCGGATCGGCCTCGGCTCGTCGCCGCTGCTCGTCGCCGGGCTGGCGGTGAGCGCGGTCGCGACGCTCGTGGTCACGGTCGTCGGCCGCCGCCGCGCCGCGATCCTGCGCCCGCTCGCCGGCGCCCCGACCGCGCCGGTTCCCCGGGCCACCCGCTCCGCTGCCACTCTCGCCGCGACGATCTCCCTACTCGCCCTCGCCGTCGCGCTTCTCCTGGCCCTGCACTAGCCCCGCCCGGCCACCCCGCCGCCTGATCGCGGCGCCAAATCCGACCCGGTCGGCCGCGCCGGTCAGGTCGCCGCGCCGCGGGGGCGCGAGGGTCGGCCGTGCCGCGGGGGCGCGAGGGGTCGGCCGTGCCGCGGGGGCGCGAGGGGTCGGCCGCGCCGCGGGGGGCGAGGGGGTCGGCCGCGCCGCGGAGGGCGAGGGGTCGGCCGCGCCGCGGAGGGCGAGGGGTCGACCGCGCCGCCGCGCCCCGCCGGGTGGGTGGTTGGCGGAGCCCCGGATCAGTCGACGAGTTCGCAGATGACGGCGCCGGAGGTGACGGACTCGCCGACCGTGGCGGCGAGACCCTTCACCGTGCCCGCCTTGTGCGCGGTCAGCGGCTGCTCCATCTTCATCGCCTCCAGCACGACGACCAGGTCGCCGGCCGCGACCGTGTCCCCCTCGGAGACCGCGATCTTGATGATCGTGCCCTGCATCGGGCTGGTCAGCGCGTCCCCGCTGGCACCGGCCGCACCGCTCTTGGACTTCGACCGCCGGCCCGGCTTCGGCCCGGCCGCGACCCCCGTCGCCGCCCCGAGCCCGGCCGGCAGCGTGACCTCCAGCCGCCGCCCGCCGACCTCCACCACCACGGTCTCCCGCGCGGCCGGCTCCTCGCCGTCGGCGGCGACGCCGGACCACGGCTCCAGCTCGTTGCCCCAGTCGGTCTCGATCCAGCGGGTGTGCACCCGGAACGGGTCGTCGGTGAAGTCGGGGTCCCGGACGACCGCGCGGTGGAACGGCAGCACGGTCGGCAGCCCGTCGACCACGGTCTCGTCCAGCACCCGCCGGGCCCGCTCCAGCGCCTCCTCCCGGGACGCGCCGGTCACGATGATCTTCGACAGCAGCGAGTCGAACGCGCCGCCGACGACCGAGCCCGCGTCCACCCCGGAGTCGACCCGGACGCCCGGTCCGGCCGGCTCGACGTACGACGCGACCGTGCCGGGGGCGGGCAGGAAGCCGCGCCCGGGGTCCTCGCCGTTGATCCGGAACTCGAACGAGTGCCCGCGCGGGGCCGGGTCGGTGGCCAGCCCGAGCGACTCCAGCGTGGCCCCGTCCGCGACCGCGAACTGGGCCCGGACCAGGTCGAACCCGCTGGTCTCCTCGGTGACCGGGTGCTCCACCTGCAGCCGGGTGTTGACCTCCAGGAACGAGATCACCCCGTCCAGGCCGACGAGGAACTCGACGGTGCCGGCGCCGACGTACGACGCGGCCGCGCAGACGTCCCGCGCGGCCTTGTGGATCGCGGCCCGCTGCTCGTCGGACAGGAACGGCGCGGGCGCCTCCTCGACCAGCTTCTGGTGCCGCCGCTGCAGCGAGCAGTCCCGGGTGCCGACCACGGTGACCGTGCCGTGCTGGTCGGCCATGATCTGGGCCTCGACGTGCCGCGGCCGGTCCAGGTAGCGCTCGACGAAGCACTCGCCCCGCCCGAACGCGGCCTCGGCCTCGCGCACCGCGGAGGCGAACAGCTCCGGGATCTCCTCCCTCGTCCGGGCGACCTTGAGCCCGCGGCCACCACCGCCGAACGCGGCCTTGATCGCCACCGGCAGCCCGTGCTCCTCGGCGAACGCGAGCACCTCCTCCGGGCCGGCGACCGGGTCGGACGTGCCGGGCACCTGCGGCGCGCCGACCTCGGCGGCCAGGTGCCGGGCCGCGACCTTGTCGCCGAGTACCCGGATCGCCTCCGGCGGCGGCCCGATCCAGGTCAGCCCGGCGTCCAGGACGGCCTGGGCGAACTCCGCGTTCTCGGACAGGAAGCCGTAGCCGGGGTGGACCGCGTCGGCGCCGGACTCCCGGGCCGCGGCCAGCACCTTGTCCACGACCAGGTACGAGTCGGCCGCCGTGGTCCCGCCGAGCGCGAAGGCCTCGTCCGCGAGCCGGACGTGCTTGGCGTCCCGGTCGGGCTCCGCGTACACCGCGACGCTGGCCAGACCCGCGTCCCGGCACGCTCGCACGACCCGGACGGCGATCTCGCCCCGATTCGCGATCAGCACCTTGCGCACCGGCAACACCCCATTCGTCTCGTCCCGGAGTCTAGGGATCCGGTTACTCCACGGTCTCCCACAGATCCGTCACGGCCACTCCGACCTTGCTCAAAAGCATGCGCATCATTGGCAGGGACAATCCGATCACGGTGCCGGGGTCGCCGTTCACCCCGTCCACGAACCAGCCGCCCCGGCCGTCGATCGTGAACGCGCCGGCCACCTGCAGCGGCTCGCCGGTGGCCAGGTACGCGGCCAGTTCCTCCGGGTCGGGCCGGCCGAAGCGGACCTCGGTCGAGGCCACCCCGTCCGCGCACGCGACCACCTCCCCGGCCCGTACGGACAGCAGCGCGTGGCCGGTGCGCAGCACCCCGGACCGGCCGGCCATCAGCTCCCACCGCTCGGTCGCCTCGTCGGCCGTGCCGGGCTTGCCGTACGCGGTGCCGTCGAGGTCGAGCAGCGAGTCGCAGCCGATCACGAGCAGGTCGTCGTCCTCCGGCCGGACCACCGCGGCCGCCTTGGCCCGGGCCAGCGCGAGGACCAGCGCGGCCGGGTCGGGCGCGCTGATCCCGTCCTCGTCGACCCCGGAGACCCGGACCTCGGGTTCGACGCCGGCCGCCCGCAACACCGACAGCCGGGCCGGGGACTGGGAGGCGAGGACGAGCCGGGTCACGCCGGCAGGGCGGAGCTGCGCCAGCCGAGCGGCCCGGGCCGGGTCACGCCCAGCCGGCGGGCCGGGTCGGACCAGGTCGAGCGCGGGCGCGGCGCGGGCGCCGACCCGGCCGACCGGCCGGCCAGCACGGCCACCAGCGCGGCCAGCTCCGTCGCGGTCGGCTCTCCGCGTACGACCCGGAGGTAGGGCGTCTCGGTCACGCCCTCATCTTGCCCGGTCCCGACCTCGGAACGGTATCCGGCCGGACTCGTACCACTGGGAGTGGTGACTACCACTGGGAGTGGTGATCACCACTCACAGTGGTACGCGCTCGTCGACACCATCCACCCCGGGCCGGCCCGGCCACCGGCTTGTGGTCACATCCTGACCGCAATAGCGGTAGAATCGGACACGTGGATCCGACCGCGCGCATCCTCCGGTTGCTGTCCCTCCTGCAGACCTACCGGCACTGGGGCGGGGACGAGCTGTCCGACCGCCTCGGCGTGAGTCCTCGTACGGTCCGGCGGGACGTGGACCGGCTGCGGGAGCTCGGCTACCCGGTCGACACCAGCCGCGGCACCGGCGGCGGCTACCAGCTCTCGGCCGGCACCCGGATCCCCCCGCTGCTGCTGGACGACGACGAGGCGGTCGCGATCGCGGTCGGGCTGCGGACGGCGGCCGGCGGCGGGGTGACCGGGATCGAGGAGACCTCGCTGCAGGCGCTGGCCAAGCTCCAGCAGGTGCTGCCGCCGCGGCTGCGGCGCCGGGTCGACGCGCTCGCGGACGCGACCGAGACCACGGTGTTCAGCAGCCGGCAGCAGCCGACCGTGCCGGCCGACACCCTGGTCGCGGTCGCGCAGGCCTGCCGGGGCCGGGAGCAGCTGCGCTTCGGCTACGCGGCCGCGGACGGCGCCGAGAGCTCGCGGCTGGTCGAGCCGCACCGGCTGGTCGCCCGCGGCCGCCGCTGGTATCTGGTCGCCTGGGACCTGCAGCGCGACGCCTGGCGGACGTTCCGGGTCGACCGGCTGTCCCGCCCGTTCGCGAACGGGATCCGGTTCACCCCGCGGGAACTGCCGGCGGAGGACGCCGCCGCGTACGTGGCCCAGGCGCTGCGCTCGGTCCCGCGGGACCACGAGGCGCTGCTGGCGATCGCGCTGCCGCTGGAGGCGGCGCGGGAACGGGTGCCGCGCTGGCTCGGCGAGCTGACCGCGGACGGGCCGGACCGCACGCTGCTGCGCGCCTCCAACCACAGCGTCGAGTGGCTCGCGCTGTCCCTAATGATGCTGCCGGTCGAGGCGAACCTGATCGACGCATCCCCCGAGGTGCGCACCCAGCTCTCCACCCTGCGGGGCCGGGTCGACCGCCTCGTCGCCTGACCCGTCCGGAGAGGGCCGGCTCTCGCCCAGGTTCACCACGATCACCCCGCTCAGTACCAGCACGCCACCGACGACCTGGAGCCCGCCCGGCCGCTGGGCCAGCAGCAGCCAGGCGAACCCGAGCGCCGCCAGCACCTCGAACAGCGCGACGAAGGACGCCAGCCGGGAGCCGAGCCGGCGGGTGGCCGCGATGCCGGCCACGTAGGCCAGCGCCGCGGTGACCAGGCCGAGCGCCAGCACCGGCACCCACCAGGGCGTGCCGAACCCGGCGAACGCGACCCGCCGGGTCGAGACGGCGAGCGGGACGACGCCGGTCAGGCCGGCCAGCAGCAGGGTCACCCCGCCGAGCAGCAGGCCCCCGGCGGCCAGCGCGGTGGCCGGCAGCCCGGTGTCCTCCCGGGCGGACAGCACGAAGTAGCAGGCGGCGCCGGCCATCGCCCCGAGCGCCCAGCCGGCGCCGACCGGGTCGAGGTCCGCCCCGGAGACCAGGTCGAGCACGAGCACCAGGCCGGCCGCGCCCAGCACCGCCCCGCCGGCGGTCAGCCAGCCCGGGCGCTGGCCGTGCCGCAGCCACAGCCAGCCGACCACGGCGACCGGCGCGGTGTATTCGATCAGCAGCGCGACACCGATGGGCAGCGTCGCGACGGCGTTGAAGTACGCGAGCTGGCAGCCCGCCACCGCGATCAACCCGTACGCGGTGAGCAGCGGGAGGTTGCGCCGCACCAGCGCCCACCGTCCCCGCAGCTGTCCGGCCGCGACGGGCACCAGCACCGCCGCGGCCAGCAGGATCCGGGCGCAGACCGCGGCGGCCGACGACCAGCCCGCGTCCAGCAGCCCGCGGGCGAGCGAGCCGGACAGCCCGAACGACGCGGCCGACAGGACGGCGAGGCCCAGCCCGGACACCCGTACGCGGGTCGAGTCATGCGTCAAGGCCGTCATGGCTCATGACGCTAGAAGCTGACCGAGTAAGCTGTCAACGTGCTATTCACCCATGACACCGCCGCGGCGCTGACGGCCGCGGTGGCCCTGGTGAACTCGGCCGAGGAGCCGGACACGCTCCGGACGCCGGCCGAGCTCGACGCCTTCTTCGCCGAGCACGATTACAGCGGCGCCCGGACCGGGGGCGCCGCCGAGCTGGCCGCGGTCCGCGCGCTGCGGGCGCCGCTGCGGGTGCTGCTCACCGGCGACCGGGACGAGGCGGCGCAGATCGTCAACCGGATGCTGGCCGAGCACGACGCCCGACCGCAGCTAGTACGCCACGACGGCTGGGACTACCACGTGCACGCCGTGGCCTCGGACGCTCCGCTGGCCGACCGGATCGCGGTGGAGACCGCGATGGCGATGACGGACGTGATCCGGGCCGACGAGCTCAGCCGGCTGTCCGTCTGCGCCGACCAGAGCTGCGGCGGGGTCGTCCTGGACCTGTCCCGGAACCGGTCCCGGCGGTTCTGCAGCGTGGCCTGCGGCAACCGGGTCGCCGTCGCGGCCTACCGGGCCCGCCGGTCCTGACCCCCGCCGCCCGGGCTCAGAGCGGAATGTTTCCGTGCTTCTTCGGCGGGAGGGTGTCGCGCTTGGAGCGGAGGATGCGCAGGGCCTGGGTGACGTAGCGGCGGGTCTGGGAGGGCGGGATCACCGAGTCGAGGTAGCCCCGCTCGGCCGCGATGTAGGGGTTGGCCAGCGTGTCCTCGTACTCGCCGACCTTCTCCGCCCGCAGCGCCTCCGGATCGGAGGCGTCGGCGATCTCCCGCCGGTAGAGGATGTTGACCGCGCCTTGCGCCCCCATCACCGCGATCTGCGCCGTCGGCCAGGCCACGTTCACGTCCGCGCGCAGGTGCTTGGACCCCATCACGTCGTACGCGCCGCCGTACGCCTTGCGCGTGATCACCGTGACCTTCGGGACCGTCGCCTCGGCGTACGCGTAGATGAGCTTGGCGCCGCGGCGGATGATCCCGCCCCACTCCTGCGAGGTACCGGGCAGGAACCCGGGCACGTCTACGAACGTGAGCACCGGGACGTTGAAGCTGTCGCAGGTCCGGACGAACCGGGCCGCCTTCTCCGACGCGTCGATGTCCAGCGTCCCGGCGAACTGCATCGGCTGGTTGGCGACCACGCCCACCGGCCGGCCCTCGACCCGGCCGAAGCCCACGATGATGTTCGGCGCGAACAGTGGCTGGACCTCGAGGAACTCGGCGTCGTCGAGCACGTGCTCGATGACCGTGTGCATGTCGTACGGCTGGTTGGCCGAGTCCGGGACGAACGTGTCCAGCTCCAGGTCCTCAGCCGTGATCTCGAGATCTCCGGACGGGGAGAGCACCGGCGGCTCGTCCAGGTTGTTCGACGGCAGGTACGACAGCAGCGCCGTCACGTAGTCGATCGCGTCGTTCTCGTCCGAGGCCATGTAGTGCGCGACGCCGGACTTGGTGTTGTGGGTTCTCGCGCCGCCCAGCTCCTCCATCGACACGTCCTCGCCGGTCACCGTCTTGATCACGTCCGGCCCGGTGATGAACATGTGCGACGTCTGGTCGACCATCACGGTGAAGTCGGTGATCGCGGGGGAGTAGACCGCGCCGCCCGCGCACGGGCCCATCACCAGGCTGATCTGCGGGACCACGCCGGAGGCCATGACGTTGCGGTAGAAGATCTCCGCGTACAGCCCGAGGGCGACGACGCCCTCCTGGATCCGGGCGCCGCCGGAGTCGTTGATGCCGATCACCGGGCAGCCGGTCTTCATGGCCAGGTCCATGACCTTGACGATCTTCTCGCCGAAGACCTCGCCCAGGCTGCCGCCGAAGACGGTGAAGTCCTGCGAGAACACGCAGACCGGCCGGCCGTCGACGGTGCCGTAGCCGGTGACCACGCCGTCCCCGTACGGCCGCTCGTCGGCCAGGCCGAAGGCGGTCGAGCGGTGCCGGGCCAGCTCGTCCAGCTCGATGAACGAGTCTTCATCCAGCAGCAGGTCGATCCGCTCCCGGGCCGTCTTCTTGCCCTTCGCGTGCTGCCGCTCGACCGCGCGTTCCGAGCCGGCGTGCACCGCCTCGTCGGTCCGCCGCTGCAGGTCCGCGAGCTTGCCCGCGGCGGTGTGGATGTCGGGGGCGTCGGCGACGGGCTCAGCGGTCATGCGGCCGAGACTATCCGCAGCATTTGCTCAGATGAAGGCACTGTGGCCGGTGATGGCCCGGCCGACGATGAGGGTGTTGATCTCGCGGGTGCCCTCGTAGGAGTAGATCGCCTCGGCGTCGGCGACGAACCGGCCGATGTCGTGGTCCAGCACGATGCCGTTGCCGGCCAGCAGCTCCCGGGCCCAGCCGACGGTCTCCCGCATCCGGCTGGTCACGTACGCCTTGGCCAGCGCGGAGTGCTCGTCCGCGAACACCTGCTCGTCCTGGAGCTGGGCCAGCCGCACCACCATGCCCAGGCCCGCGGTGACGTTGCCGACCATCCGGACCAGCAGGTCCTGGACGAGCTGGAAGGCCGCGATCGGGCGGCCGAACTGCTCCCGCTCCTTCGCGTACGCCAGCGCGATCTCGTACGCGGCCAGCATCACCCCGACCGAGGACCAGGCCACGCCCGAGCGGGTCCGGCGCAGGATGTCCGCGGTGTCCTTGAAGCCGTGCGCCTCCTGGAGGCGGTCCTCCTCCGGCACCCGGCAGTTCTCGTACACGATGTCCGCGTTCTGGACGGTCCGCAGCGCGATCTTGTGCTTGATCGCGGTCGCGGTCATGCCGGGGTTGTCGCCGTGCACGACGAACCCGAGCACCTTCCCGGACTCCTCGTCGCGGGCCCAGGTGATCACATGGTCGGCGAACGTGGCGTTGCCGATCCAGCGCTTGGCCCCGTCCAGGACCCAGCCGTCGCCGTCCCGGCGGGCCACCGTCCGCAGGCCGCCGGCCACGTCGGACCCGCCCTGCGGCTCGGTCAGCGCGAACGCGCCGATCGTCTCCAGCCGGCCCATGGCCGGCAGCCACCGGGCCCGCTGCTCGGCCGACCCGCAGCGGGCGATGCTGCCCATCGCCAGCCCGGAGTGCACGCCGTAGAACGTGCCGAACGAGGGATCGGTGTGTGCCAGTTCCATCGACAGGAACCCGGACAGCAGCGCGGACGGCGCGGTCCCCGGCACCTCGTCGTAGGAGATCCCGGCGATGCCGAGCTCGGCGAAGCGCGGGATCAGCTCGTACGGGAACTCGGCCCGCTCCCAGTACCGGTTCGCGATCGGCGCCACCTCGGCCGCCAGCCACTCCCGGACCGCGTGCAGGGTGTCCCGCTCGGGGCCGGACAGCAGCTGCTCGAAGCGGTAGAAGTCGCCGGTCAGCAGACCCCCGTCATCAGCCATGACGGGGACCTACCCGCTACTGGGGCCTTTCCATCCGCCGGGTGGGCTGGTCGGGGTCATCCACGCCCTGCTGCTCGTAGTGGACCTCGTACCGGGCCTCGTAGCGGGCGGCGTTGCGGGTGCGGCGGTCGTGGTCGCCCTCGACCAGCCTGTTGATCAGCTGCTGGGTCTGGTCGGCGTCCGGGATGTTCTTGAACATCTGCTGGCCGTCCTCGCCGGCGGACTCGACCACGAGCGTCCCGGAGTTGATGATCCGCTCCCAGAACGACTGCTCGTACATCGCGTTGTTGATCCGATTCAACGGTACGTCGCGGCCGGTGTGGTTCAGGATGCCCAGCCGCGTCATCAGCCGGTGCGTGGTGAGCACGTAGTGGGTGCTGCGCCAGCTCAGGTACGGGATCAGCGCCACGACGATCACCGCGAGCACGGCGACCGCCGCGATCACGATCCGGATGATCCCCTGGGCGCCGCCGCCCGGCACGATCGCGGCCAGGAACGAGCCCAGCCCCACGATCACGACCAGTAACACCGTCGGCACCAGCAGGGTGATCCAGTGCGGGTGCAGGTGCTTGACGACGCGCTCGTCGTCGGCGAGCAGGCTGTCCGGGTAGGCCACCGGTAAAGCATGGCTTACCCGGTCGCCCGCGTCACGACGTTCGCCCGAACCGGTGTGTGCAGTTCAACCGGTCGTGACCGGTCGTACGCGGGTGACGTCCCCGGCGGACACCGGTATGTCGCCGTTGTCGGTCCGTACGACGAGCCGACCGGCGTGGTCCAGGCCGGTCGCGGTGCCCACGAGGGCCGACCCGTCCGGCAGCTGGACCCGGACGTCCCGGCCGATCGTGTCGCAGACCTGCTCGTACCCGGGGCGGACGCCGCCGGGGTGCTCCAGCCAGCCGCGGTAGACCTCGTCCAGCGAGCGCAGCACCGCCCGCAGCAGCGGGTCCCGGTCGGTGCACTCGGCCGCCTCGACCGCGAGCGAGGTCGCGCCGGGCGGCAGCTCGTCCCGCTTGGTGGTCACGTTCAGGCCGATGCCGACCACGACGGCGCCGCCCTCGGCCTGGGCCAGGATGCCGGCCGCCTTGGCCAGGTCGTCGCCGAGCAGCAGGTCGTTGGGCCACTTCAGGCGGGTCTCGACCGCGCCGAGGCGGGCCACCGCGCGCTGCAGGGCCAGGCCGGTCAGCAGCGGGATCCAGGTCCGGCCCGGCATCGGGCCGGTCGGGCGCAGCAGCACCGAGAACAGCAGGCCGGCCCGCGGCGGGGAGGTCCAGTCCCGGCCGAGCCGGCCGCGGCCGGTGGTCTGGGCCTCGGCCACCAGCACGGTGCCCTCCGGCGCGCCCGCCCGGGCCAGCGCGGCCACGTCGGCGTTGGTCGAGCCGGTCTCGGTCACCACCCGCAGGCCGGTCACGAAGCCGCCGGGCCGGATCAGCGCGGTCCGCAGGGCCCGCTCCGAGAGCGGCGGCCGGTCCAGGTCGGCCCACCGGCTCGCGTTCGTCACCGCACCCAGGCTAGCCCGGACGGTCACACGATCCGCGGGAGGACGGGGCCCGGCTCGCGGTCGCGCAGGACGCCCTGCCAGATCCCGGTCCCGTACGCGAGGTCGTCGGCGACCCGCAGCGCGGCCCAGGTCGCCGGGGCCAGGTCCGGGCTGCGGCCGCCCCGGGTCCGCACCAGCCGGACCGCCAGCGCCAGCGCGGTCGCCCGCCGGGCCCGCCGGCTGACCACCGAGGCCGCCAGCAGGGCCGGCAGCCAGGGCCGGGCCGCCGCCTCGGCCAGCCCGAGCAGGGTCCAGCCCAGCCCCTGCGCGGTCAGCCGGGCCGACTCCCCGGCCCGGCCCGGCCCGGCCGGCAGCCGGGTCCAGAGCCCGACCGCGGTCAGCGCCGTGCAGCCGAGCGCCCAGCCCGGCTTGCGGGCGGCCAGGCAGGCCAGCGCCGGCAGCGACCAGCGGCTGATCACGACCGGGGCGAGCCGGTCCGGGTGCCGGGCGGCCAGCGCGGCGCCGCCGCGGCCGTACCCCTGCCGCTGGCCGAACCAGGAGCCGAAGCCGGTCCGGGTCTCGTGTTCGACGACCACCCGGGGCTCGTACCGGACCGGGTGGCCGGCCCCGGCGACCCGCCAGACCAGGTCGACGTCCTCGCCGACCCGCATCGTCTCGTCGAAGCCGGCGCCGAGCGCGTCCCGGCGGCAGAGCAGGACCGCGGCCGGCAGGTAGCCGACCCGGGTGCCCGCGCCGACCGGGCCGGCGGCGGCGCCGAGGTCCAGCGGGCCGGCCGTCGTCTCGTACCGCGCCAGCGGACCGTCGCCGCCCCGGCCCACGACCCGTGGCGCGGCCACCGCGGTCCCGTCGGCCAGCACCGGCAGCAGCCCCACCAGCCAGCCCGGCGGCAGCACGCAGTCGGAGTCCACGAACCCGACCAACGGGGTCCCTACGGCCGCCAGCCCGGTGTTGCGGGCCGCCCCCGGACCGCCGTTGACCGCCCGGACGACCAGCTCGGCCCCGTGCTTCCCGGCCACCCGGGCGACCGCGGCGGCGTCGCGGGAGGCGTCGTCCACGACCAGCACCCGGGGCCCGTCGCCGACCGAGGCCAGGCACCGGTCCAGCGCGCCCGCCCGGTCCCGCGCCGGCACCACCACGGTCACGTCGGCCGCGGTCCACGGCGAGGTGTCCGCCCGCAGCACGGCCAGTCCGGTCCGGTGCAGCCGGGTCGCCAGCGCTGTCTCGGCCGCCCCGGCGGGCGACCCGCCGCCGGCCTGCCAGCCGGCGACGACCCGGGCCGCGGCCGGGTTGAGCTTGAGCACCCGCAGCGGCTGGCCGCCGACGAGCAGCGCCCCGGCCGGCCCGTCGTGCAGCCGGGCGCCGGGGTCGACCTCCACCGAACTCACCGGGCCAGTCTGCCTCCCCCGCCCGGACGGACAGGGGTGCGGCCCGGCCGCCCGGTCGGCACCGGATGCCGATCGGTCGGACCTGCCCGTCGCGGGTGTTGCGGCTCACACGGAGTTGCCCAGCGTCCTTTTCGGAGACCATCACCCGACCGGCGGTACGTACAGGTCTAGACCAGTACGCATACTGCGGGGGCCGCTGCACTCGTCGACTCTGCTCCCTGGAGGACCCGTGCATCCGTACGCCCGAAGGGCGGTCGCGGCGCTGGCCGCCGCCGGCACCGCCGCCGGACTCGCCGTCACGCTCTCCGCCGCCCCGGCCGGGGCCGCCACGACCCCGACCGCCGCGTTCACCAAGACCTCGGACTGGGGGACCGGCTTCGAGGGCAGGTACACGATCACCAACGGCGGCTCGGCCACGATCAGCGGCTGGACCGTGCAGTTCGACCTGCCGGCGAACGTCTCGATCAGCTCGGCCTGGGACGGCCGGCTGACCAGGGCCGGGAACCACTACACGGTCACCGACGCCGGCTGGAACGCGGTCGTCGCACCGGGCGGGACCGCGAGCTTCGGCTTCACCGGGCCGTACTCGGGGACGTTCGGCGGGCCGTCGAACTGCGCGCTGAACGGCGCCGGCTGCACCGGCGGAGCGGCGCCGCCCACCAACCCTCCCACCACCCCGCCGCCGACGACCCCGCCGCCTCCGCCGCCGGGACCGGCCGGGCCGCTGGCTTCCGCGCCGTACCTGATGCCACTGGAGAACGACCCGCCGGACATCAACACCGTGATGGCCGCGACCGGGGTGAAGACGTTCACGCTCGCGTTCATCCTGTCCGACGGCGCCTGCCACCCGGTCTGGAGCGGCGGCGGCCCGGTCTCCACCGACACGGTGATGGCCGGGAAGATCGCCCAGATCCGGGCGGCCGGCGGTGACGTGATGCCCTCGGTGGGCGGCTTCAACGGCACCAAGCTGGGCGAGAACTGCGGCGATGCGACGTCGCTGGCCGCGGCGTACCAGACGGTCATCGACCGGTACTCGCTCAAGGCGATCGACTTCGACATCGAGTCGACCGAGTTCGAGAACACCGCGGCCCAGGACCGGGTCACCACCGCGATCCGGATGCTGAAGACCCGGACCCCGGCGCTGAAGGTGTACGTCACGATGCCGGTCGGCCAGACCGGACTGACGTTCTTCGGCAACCAGCTCGTGCAGTCCGCGATCCGCAACGGTGCCGCGGTGGACGGCTGGACGATCATGCCGTTCGACCTCGGCGGCGGCACCACCGGCATGGGCCAGCTCACGATCACCGTCGCCGAGGACCTGCACGCGCAGCTCAGGGCGCTCTACCCGGCGCTGTCGGACGACGCGGTCTACCGGATGTCCGGCATCTCCTCGATGAACGGGCGGACGGACGTCGGCGAGATCGTGCGGCAGGCCGACATGCGGCAGATCCTCGCCTACGCCCAGCTGCACCACCTGGCCCGGTTCACGTACTGGTCGGTGAACCGGGACCGGCAGTGCGCGACCCCGGAGGCCGGCACGACCTCCGGCACCTGCAGCAGCGTGACGCAGGCGCCGTGGGAGTTCACCTCGATCGTGGCCCAGTACCGGGGCTGACCACCGCTCGCCGCGGCCGGGGTTCAGGCCCCGGCCGGGGCGGGAACTCTTCCCTCATGGCGTCGTACGAGCTGAATCCCGCCGCGGTGGACAAGGCCCGGTCCCTGATCGACTCGAAGCAGTACGTGCTGGACAGCGACTGGGGCGACGTCCAGCCCAAGGGCGACGCGCAGAACGCCTACCTGGAGAAGCACTCCTTCCAGGACTACGCGGCCTGGCACCTCGGGCTGACCGAGGGCGCCACCGACGAGACCAAGGCGCGGTACGCCTTCGTCTACGGCGACCTGCGCCGGGTGCACCGCAGCGGGCTGATCGCCTGCGTCTACCGGGCCTCGGAGTGGCGGCACAAGGACGTCGAGCTGGCCGCGCACGACCTGCTGCAGTACCTGGACGAGAAGACCGGGGTCACTGGTAGCTGATCATGCTCGGCGTCGGCTTCCGGATCATCGTCTGGGCCGGCGTGAGCATCGGGGTGTCCTCGTCGTAGAAGTTCTTCCACCCGAACGGGACACCCTTCGGGGCCGCGCCGACGACCGCGGCCCAGGTCGAGTCCTTGGTGTTGGTCGGGCCCTGGCCGTCCATGTGGATGAGCAGCTGGACCTGGTCCCGGTCGTGCTGCAGCGGCTCGTCGTCGCCGATCATCGACAGCCGGAACTCGTGGATGACGAAGAGCTTCTGCGGCAGCGTGTTCTTCGCGGTCAGGTCGGCCAGCCAGCGGTAGACCGAGTTGATCTCCGCGGCCTTCGCGCTGCCGATCTGCTGCAGCGGCAGCTGGCTGTCGGTGATCCGCCACTCCGGGTCGAGCGCCAGCCCGACGTGCGGGTTCTTCAGCAGCGGCTCGTAGATCTTGGCCTGGTCCAGCAGGTTGGCCCGGCCCGGCTGCAGGTCGAGCACCACGTACATGCCGGCCTTGCCGGCCGCGTCGACCCAGGGCTTGAGCAGGCTGACCGGGGCCTCGTACGAGTAGTCGCCGCCGACTCCCGGGTTGGCCTGGGCGACCGTCGCGATCAGCTCGAATGTCGGCACCACCGGGGTGTCGCCGGACAGCGGCACGTACGGCGCGGCCAGCCGCTTCGCCCGGGCGATCGCCTGCGGCAGCGGCTGCTCGCCGAGCACGCCGAGACCGGCCGAGCCGGGGTACCCGTACATGGCCACGAGGCGGCGGCCGGGCAGGACGACCTGGCCGCCGCCGGGCAGCTGGACGCCGGTCGTGGCGACCGCGATCCGGGCCGCCAGCGTCGCGGTCGCGCCGAAGGCGGTGCCGGCCGCGACGACGTGCGCGGGCTTGGCCGTGGACAGGTCCTCGATCGCGCGGCTGTCGGTGCGCGGATCTCCGCCGACGACCGGGACGGCCCGGGCCCCGGCGGCCTTCGCGGTCGTGGTCACGGCCAGCGCGGTCGCCTTCGCCGGCAGTCCGGGCGCGGCGCTGATCAGCACGGCCGTGTCGGACAGCGGCTCGGGGAGGGCCAGCGGAGGCATCGTCGCCGGGTCGGTGACGACCTTGATCCCGGTCGGGGCGAGGAGGTCGGCGACGCCGGGGCCGAGGGCGAGGACGGTCGTCGGCTTCAGCCGCGCCACCTCGGTCGCGACCGGATCCGCGGCGGCCGGGCTCGACCCGGCGGCGGTCCCGGTCGGGGTCGACCCGGCGGCGCTCCCGGTCGGGGTCGGGCCGGCGGCGCTCCCGGTCGGGGTCGGGCCGGACGGTGCTGCGGCGGTCGTCGCCGCGGTCCCGTCGGTGAGCAGCAGCGGGACGCCGAGCCGCTCGGCCTGCTCGCTGCCCCGGGACAGCGCGTCCGGGTCGGTCGACGAGGCGACCACGACGGCCGGCGCCGAGGTGAACAGGCTGCGGCTGACCGCGGTCGTGATCTGCGCCGGCGTACGCCCCGGGGCGACCAGGGTGGCCGCACTCGGCGCCGCCACCACCGCGGCCGGCGCGGCCTGCTGTTCGGTCGGACTGGACGGCCCGGTGCCGGACGTGGTCGTGCCGGCGGCGCCCGTGCCGGTACACCCTGCGGCGAGCAGGGCCGCGGCTGCCAGGATCGAGGACATCGTCGTCGCCCGTCGCGTCTTCATCGCCGAGCAGTATCCCAGTACGCGTACACCGCACCGGGGCGCCGCCCGGTGCTAGCGGTGCCGGGCGGGATAGAAAGGTGGCCATGACCCAGACGACTCCCCAGTCGGACAGCAGCTGGCTCGCCGGCGAGGAGCTGGACGCCGCCCGGCAGCGGTTGCCGATCCTGTACGTGGACGCCATCCCGGTGCGGGTGGACGGGCAGGGTGTGGTGACCTCGGTCGGCCTGCTGCTGCGGGTGACCGGGGAGGGCCGGATCACCCGGGCGCTGGTGTCGGGCCGGGTGCTCTACCACGAGCGGGTCCGCTCGGCCCTGCTGCGGCACCTGGAGAAGGACCTCGGCCCGCTGGCCCTGCCGAGGGTGCCGCTGGCGCCGCAGCCGTTCACGATCGCGGAGTACTTCCCGACCCCCGGGGTCACGCCGTTCCACGACCCGCGCCAGCACGCGGTCTCGCTCGCCTACGTGGTCCCGGTCGAGGGGGACTGCGAGCCGCAGCAGGACGCGCTGGAGCTCACCTGGTTCACCCCCCAGGAGGCCCGCGACGACCGCCTCCTCGCCGAGATGACCGGCGGCCAGGGTGTCCTCCTCCAGCAAGGCCTCTCCTACGTGGGTCACTGACGCGTCGTCGTCTACACCGAGCTCGTCTCGATCACCCCGGGCCCGCCGGTAAGCCGGTTGCGGCCGGCCCTAGGCTCGAAGAGTGGCTGGCAGCGGTCCTGAGATCCGGGTGGAGGGGCTGGCCAAGACGTTCCGGGTGCCGGAGCGGGAGGCCGGCCTGCGGGCGTCCGTGCGCAGCCTGGTCCGGCGTACGACCCGGGACGTCGTCGCGGTCGGCGGGATCGACTTCGCGGTCGAGCCCGGCGAGGTGGTCGGCTTCCTCGGCCCGAACGGGGCCGGCAAGACCACCACGCTGAAGATGCTGTCCGGGCTGCTGTTCCCGAGCGCGGGTGAGGTCAGCGTGCTCGGGCATCTGCCGTCCCGGCGCGAGCGCGACTTCCTGCGCCGGATCACGCTGGTGATGGGCAACCGCAACCAGCTCCAGTGGGACCTCCCGGCCCTGGACTCGTACGAGATGAACCGGGCGATCTACCGGATCCCGGACGCCGACTTCCGACGCATCCGGGACGAGCTGGTCGAGCTGCTGGAGATCGGCGACCAGGTCCGCAAGCCGGTCCGGCAGCTCTCGCTCGGCGAGCGGATGAAGGCCGAGATCGCGGGCGCGCTGCTGCACTCGCCGCAGGTGCTGTTCCTGGACGAGCCGACCATCGGGCTCGACGTGACGATGCAGAAGCGGATCCGGGCGTTCCTGGCCGCGTACAACACCCGCCACGGCGCGACCGTGCTGCTGACCAGCCACTACATGGCCGACGTGCAGGCGCTGTGCAAGCGGGTGATCGTCATCGACTCCGGCCGGCTGCTCTACGACGGGTCGCTGCGGGCGCTGTCCACCCGCTACGCCCAGCGCCAGACGATCACCGCCACGATCGCCGACCGGTCCGCGCTGGACTCGCTCGGCGAGGTCCTCGCGATCGACGGCGACCGGGTGACGCTGCGGGTCGAGAAGGACCGCTCGGCCGCGGTCGCGGCCCGGCTGCTGTCCGAGCACGGGGTGACCGACCTGACCATCGAGGACCCGCCGGTCGAGGACGTGATCGAGCAGGTCTTCGCGGCCGGCGCGCTGCAGTGAGCCGGCTCACCGGGCTGCCGGGGCTCTACGCCACGGTGATGAAGGCCGCGGTGCAGACCCAGCTCCAGTACCGGACCGCGAACTACGCGTACATGCTCGGGATGGTCGCCGAGCCGGTCGTCTACCTGGTCGTCTGGTCCTCGGTCGCGAACACGCACGGCGGGTCCGTCGACGGCATCACGGCCGGGGACTTCGCGGCGTACTACATCGTCTGGACGCTCGTCCGGAACATGAACATCGTGCTCACGCCGTACGCGTGGGAGGACCGGATCCAGCGGGGTGAGCTGTCCGGACGACTGCTGCAGCCTGTCCACCCGATCCACTTCGACCTGGCCTTCTTCGCCGGCTGGAAGGTCGTCGTGGTCGTGCTCTGGGTGCCGATCGCGCTCGTGCTGTCCCTGGCGTTCCGGCCGACCTTCCACATCAGCGCGCTCGACGTGGTCGTGTTCGTGGTCGCGATCTGGGGCGCGTACCTGATCCGGTCGATGCTGCTCTGGGTGCTCGGCATGATCACGTTCTGGACCACCCGGGTCAGCGCGATCTACGACACGTACTTCACCGCCGAGCTGCTGCTGTCCGGCCGGCTGGTGCCGCTGGCGCTGCTGCCGGCCTGGGCGACCGGCCTGGCGAACGTGCTGCCGTTCAAGTACACGTTCGGCTATCCGATCGAGGTGCTGGCGGGGTCGCTGTCCACCCGCTCGCTGCTGATCGGGCTGGGCCTGCAGGCGGTCTGGGTCGCGGCCGGGACGCTGCTGGTGGCGGTGGTCTGGCGGGCCGGCATCCGCCGGTACGGGGCGGTGGGCGCGTGAACGGGCTGCGGCTGGCCGGGACGTTCCTGCGGGTCGGCATCCTCAACGAGCTGCAGTACCGGGTGAACTTCGCGTTCAGCCTGGTCCAGTCGGTGATCTCGGTCGGCACCTCGCTGGCCGTGCTGGCGCTGGTGTTCGCCAACACCTCGTCGCTGCAGGGCTGGTCCGGCGGCGAGCTCCTCGTCGTCATGGGCGTGTACGTGCTGGTCGGCGGCGTGATCAAGATGATCGTGCAGCCGAACATGCAGCAGCTGATGACCGACGTGCAGCAGGGCACGCTGGACTTCGTGCTGACCAAGCCGGCCGACGGGCAGCTGCTGGTGAGCGTGCGGCGGGTCCAGCTCTGGCAGGGCGTGGACATCCTGGTCGGGGCCGCGCTGATCGTGGTGGCGACGATCCGGCTGCCGGGGACGGTGCCGCTGCTCGACGTGCTCGCGTTCCTGGTCTCGCTGCTGCTCGGCACGATCGCGATCTACTGCTTCTGGCTGCTGCTGAGCACGCTGGCGTTCTGGGTGACCCGGCTCGACCCGATCGTCGAGCTGTTCGACGGGATGTACCAGGCCGGGCGCTGGCCGGTCTCGGTCTACCCGGGCTGGTTGCGGGTGGGGTTCACGGTCCTGGTCCCGCTGGCGTTCGCGGTGACGGTCCCGGCGTCGGCGCTGACCGGGCGGGCGACGGGCTTGCTCCTGCTCGGGTCCGTCGGCTTCACCCTCGCCCTGGCCCTCCTCACCCGCTGGACCTGGACCCACGCCCTCCACCGCTACTCCGGCGCCTCCTCCT